>JBKBQK010000167.1:0-2608 GCA_046292705.1 Candidatus Nitrosotenuis sp.
CGAGCACCCACCTGTGCAATGGAAGTTTGGGGATCGAGTCAAGATAAACAAGATTCTCGTTACAATAAAACACCTAAACACACAGCAGATCGAAGAAGCAGAATTCGATATCGAAGCTATTGAAAAAGAGCTCAAAGAGAAAAGCCATTACACCTCCACAAACAGATGGGTCTCCGTAAACGACATCAAAAATGGCTATGTTGTAAACACAAAACACTTCTCGCTAATTTCCGACGCCACGGCACTAGAATACATCATATTTTAGTGAATTTACGACAGAATTTCTTGTCTGTAAACTGACTGAAGGGAAAACTATAAGAAAGTATTCAAAAAAACCAAATCATGATTACCAAGGAGATTTCGGTCAACGGTACAGAATACAGGCTCACACTAACTGATCAGCTGATCAACCAAGTAAACAACCTAAAATCACTGTACAATGCTGCCTACGAAGATCCAGAGAGCTTCGAGCAAGTAAGCTCAGAAATCTCCAGTACGATAAACGACATTGCAGCTCAAGCTGAGCCTCCTGTTGCAGATGACGACTTGGATGGCTTCATCCAGGAGATAATCAAAACAATAGATAAGAAAGCAGAAGAGGTGCAAGAGGAACTCCAAGGAAAATCTTCCAAGCCAAAGAAGGAAGTCAGACCAGAAAAAAGCAAAAAATCAAAAAAATAACATCATTTTAGCTCCAAATCAGCAAAAAATATGCAGTTTTAGTTATATTATACGATGGACTAATGATCATTATGCAAACACATTGCGAATGTGGAATATGTGGTCACTTTATGGAAAGCGAGTGTATCGATAAAGAATGTAAATGTTGTATTAACTTCCATGTTCGTTCAGGCGCAAAAAAATCCCCTTAAAATAGCAAACCCCAGATATAATTTGCATGGCAAAGATCCAAAACACTGATGAGTTTAGGAGAATTAAAGAATCAGATTTTGGCTTTATTGTTATATTTGACGGCGCATCAAACATGCTGCATCAAAGCAGATGTGATGAGCTCACTGAAGACAGGTTTGCCAACTCTGAGGGAAATTCCTTTCACTGGTTTTCAACTCTGGCGCTGGCAGAAAAATCATTCCATACAACACCATGCAAGATCTGCAAGCCAGAATGACTCAGCTTTTGTAACAACTGCAGCTCTTTGACCAGTGTTTTGAGCAACCGAATATCTTGTGGTCTTTGCAACCACATATTATGCATTTTTTATCGCTCAACTCTTGTCTTGTAGGATTGCTTTGATGTGCCCTATTAGATTTTTCTCATTCAGTGCATCCAGAATGATCAGCCTTAGGTTTTTGAGGCGCAAAGGATCTTCTGAGTACAACAGTGACATGGTATCGATCTCCCTGAAGAAGTCATGGTTTTGCAAGAAATACTTGGTGGGCAAAAGTAGAAACTCGTAATCTGCAAATTCTGTGTTTGCTTCAAGCTTGTTTGTGAGGACCTGGAATAACCCAGTGACTTTTGCAAGCTCTCGTTTTATTATGTCAAGGTCTCCTGGCTTGTCTTTGAGATTTGAGAAAAGCGTGTAGACATCGTCGATTTGTTGCAGTATACCTTTTATGTACTCGTCGTATATCGTCATTTTCCTTGATTGAGATAACACCATTCAAAAAGCTTGGCTCTACCTAGCGGTTCAAATTTAAAGTGGCAATCTTAATGGCAACTTAGATTGAAAGATAATGCATACCTAAAGTGTATTGATCCATCATGCGGCTTGGAGTATCCAATCAATTCAAGCAACATAGAGTGTGAGCGTGGACACCTGCTTGATGTCAAATACAGAAAGGTTCCCTCCACCGAACTCAAGGAACTGTTTTACACAAGACGAAATCCTCAAGGCAGCATATTCAACGAGAGCGGCGTGTGGAGATTCCGTGAACTGATCAACTTCTGTCAGATAGACACTGCAAGTCGTGAAGAGTGTTCCAAGTATTTGGTTTCATTAGATGGTGCAGAAGGCAGGCAGTCAAAACCATACCAGATGTCAAAGGTTGCAAATTTCATAGGAATGGACCATGAGAATTTATGGTTGCAGCCAGAAGGATACAACCCGAGCGGCTCCTTTAAAGACAATGGCATGTCTACGGCAATAACTCATGCGAAATTAATTAATGCCAAAAAAATAATCTGCGCTTCTACTGGGAATACGTCTGCTGCAGCTGCGATGTTTGCAGCCAATGAAAACATGGAATGTGATGTATACATACCAGCAGGACAGATTGCTCCTGGCAAGCTTAGTCAAGCATACCAGTTTGGAGCACAAATAATTCAAATTCAGGGAAACTTTGACGACGCGCTAGCAAAATCATTACAGGACGCAAAAGAGCATTCAGGATATACTGTAAACTCGATAAACCCATTTAGAATCGAAGGCCAAAAGACCATTCCTTACAGGGCAATTGAGTATCTGAATTGGCAAGCACCTGACTGGATTGTGTATCCTGGAGGAGCACTTGGTAACATTTCAAGCTGCGGCAAGGCACTTATGGAATTGTATGAATGGGGCTGGATTAAGAAAATTCCACGAATAGCTGTGATAAACGCAGATGGTGCAAGCACATTATATGACTTGTACAATGGTGTTTTTGAT
>JBKBQK010000168.1:0-2595 GCA_046292705.1 Candidatus Nitrosotenuis sp.
GTCCAGGTGGTATCTGACTATCTTACCATCAAGACAACAGAATCAAAAGCAGAGTTCTCAGGCAAAGGCGACTCTGGCGAAGTCCTCATCTCGCTGCAAAAACAACAAGATGAGCTCACAGACATATTGGTAAAGGAGGAGAGTACTGGCACATACAGTCTTGAATACCTAAATCCGATAGTCAAAGCAGTGGGCACTGCGTCAGGCTCTATCATATGCGAGTACTCATCTGCCAAGCCACTGCGAATAGAGTTTAAGGTGGCCAACATGGGCAGGATTCACTTTTACTTGGCACCACGAGTAGAAAGTTAAATTATGGTTTAAAACACAATGTCAAAGTTGAGATTAGTATTAAAGTTTGGTGGCACGTCACTTTCCACTGCAAAACAAATAAGGGCCGTTGCCAAGTTTGTACATTCCACTGCCAAGAGTAATCAGGTGGCAGTTGTCTGCTCTGCAGTAAATGATGTAACAGACAAACTGATTCAGATTTCTGACGCAGTACAAAAGGCAAACAAGAATGTGGCTGATGGAGTCTTTGCAAAGCTTGCAAAACAACACATACAGCTTGCTAAAGAAACCATTTCAAATTCAAAGATAAGAAGGCAGCTTGTGACAAAGCTGCAAGCAGACCTAGCGGAGCTGCAAGGACTGCTACACGGCATGTCACTTTTGGGTGAGGTGACTCCACGATCATCTGATTATCTGATATCTTTTGGTGAGCGACTTTCCATCCAGATAGTATCCCACGCATTAATAGATCTGAAATCAAAATCAGTTGCGCTTTCTGGAAAGGAGGTAGGCATTGTAACTGATTCAAATTTCGGATCATCCAAGCCTCTCATGGATACTACACGTCTTCGAGTTTCTTCAAAGTTGGAGCCGTTGTTTGCAAAAAAAATAATTCCAGTAATTGGAGGATTTGCCGGCGCCGACCAACACGGCCACATCACGACTTTTGGGCGTGGCGGCTCTGATTATACAGCTACTATCATTGCATCATGTATCAAGGCCGACGAAGTATGGTTGATGAGTGACGTCGACGGCCTCATGACTGCAGACCCAAAAATAGTCAAGGATGCCAAAGTGATCCCAGAAGTTTCTTATGTAGAAGCAATGGAGATGGCGCTTTTTGGCGCAAAGCAGATCCATCCAAGGTCGTTTGAGCCACTCCTGTCAAAAAAGATCCCAATGAGGATCAGAAACACCTTCAATGTTGACAACCCAGGCACACTTGTCACGGCAACTCCAGACGAGGCCACAAACAAGACAGTCAAGTGCGTGAGCGTCATTCGTCACAACGGCCTAATTGACATGAGGGGAGGAAGCATGGTCGGAGCACCAGGAACTGCGGCGACCATATTTTCTGCTCTTGCAAAAGCTGGAGTCAACATCATGATGATCTCGCAGAGCCCATCTGAGTCGAGTATATCAGTAGTTGTAAAGAAAAACGATCTGGATAAGGCAGTAAACACCCTTGAGATGAACCTGCTTGGCAAGATAATAAAGAAGATTGATGTCACCGCTGATGTCTCAATAATTGCGTTGATCGGCTCTGGAATGCGCGGAACCGTTGGTGTAGCATCAAAGGTGTTCGGAGCCGTTGCGCAAAACAACGTTAACGTGATGATGATTGCACAGGGTTCGTCTGAGCTGAATTTGGCGTTTGTTGTCAAAGACGACGATTGTGAAGCAGCCGTAAATGCTTTGCATCAAGAGTTTGAGCTGGCAGACCACATAAGCTAAAAACGCTTAAACATCTTGTTAAAGAACAATCCTCAGTGAACAAGCTCGTAATAGTTTTTGCAGCTGTAATTGTTGTGGCCATAATCGCATCGCTGTATTTTTCTGACCCATTTGCTACTGCAAAGCCACAAAACAAGGTACATTTTACAAAAACGATTTCATCTACGCCGGATCCGGGGATGGGTCAAACCGGAAGCCAGTTTGTTCTTCTTTTGTCCCCAAACCAAGGGAGTATCTATGATGGTTCTGTTACCTTTACTGCCACCATTCCAGTAGAATTTGTAGTGTTACACGAGCTTGCCAAGTCAGATGACAAAGGACAGCCAACGTGGAGTGTAGACGGCAACAGGATATATGCAATGAGTGTCATAGAGCCACCTAGCAGAGCTAACTCGTTTGAATTTACTGGTGCCGCAGTGGCGTTCAGAAGCAAGACCCCCTTTACCGTTACCGCAAGTGTGGATGGTTGGATCAGAGGCCAGCCAACCGAGGTAGTCATTCAGCAGCTCGAGCCGGTGGAAAAGTCATTCTATTTGCCTTATTCACATCCTAGCGTCACAATACCTATGAGGTCAGGATTGTTTGCAAAGGAGTCAGTATACTATATCATCACTGACGCGAGCAACCAGACTCTTGCGGAAAGGACTTCACGTGACTGGAAGGTGCAGTTTGCGCCAAAGCTTAGGTGGGCCCCCACCTCATCACAAGATCCGCTTTATGTCTTTACGAATGGCGAGAAAGGTGACGGCATCTATGGCTATCAGGCAGACGTCTTTGCAAGCACGCCGTTACAAAAGGATAGCTACAGTCCGTTACGTAACTTGGTTTTTGTGTCATGGAAGTCAGGCC
>JBKBQK010000169.1:0-2568 GCA_046292705.1 Candidatus Nitrosotenuis sp.
TTTTCTACATTACAGAGACCTATTTTGCATGCTAGGCACAGTTCTTCTTGGTTTTCTGCTACAAAAATGCATTTTTTGCAGATTTTACACGAACATTTTTTCGTCAACATTGTTTGTTGTTTCAGCTCACCAATAATGCGTGAAATTTCATATTAAGGAGTCAGCACTAAAATCAGACTTGAGAATTACTAGAGATAAGACATTTTTGATGAACAGTAAATTATGTAGTTAACCCCATATTAAACGTGGAAATAAGAATCCCATCTAGTTAATATCACGCATCAAAATTCATGATAGACAGTTTGAGATCAAAAATAAAAGCGACATATCTTGCAATTGGTGTTGGGGTAATCATAGTAGGACTAGCAATATTTTTCACATACTCTTCGGATCAAGCAAAAATTCGAGGTTTTAATTTTGGAAACAATTTGCAAGCAATTCAGGACGAACTAAAGCAAGTCCAGACAGAGTTTTATTCCAAGAAGGCCATGTTAGACGAGAATGCAATATCAAAGCAAGAGTTTTTGGAGTTTGGAAACGTGCACCTTCAGAGAATGGAGAACATACTTAGACGATATGATGGGTTGTCACCACCCCAATCATTTGCAAATTCTGTAGAGCTTTTCAAGATATCCACACAAAAACAAATTGAAAGTGACAGATACCTCATAGAGTGGATAAGGACCAACGACACCTCCAACAAAGTACGCTCTGACTTGTTGCTCCAAGAGTCTTTTGAAAATGAAATGGCAGCGTTGGCTTCATTCACCAAAGCAAAGAATAATGCAGGGCAGGGTTAGAGTAACCTCTTTTCCGCTAGCAAATCCAGAGTCGGTACCAGTGTATCTAGCAATAGCTTTTTTTCTAACGGCACATGCTCTGCGAATTTAATTGGAAATGTCAAACTCAGCATATCATGGTCAGTGTATGAGATGTTGATTGCATGCTGCATCTGGCGTTCAAGTAAAAACTCCTTCCACGCCTCGATTCTCGAAGTTGCGTCTGCAATATGGCTTTGCAAATACAGTATATCCATGTCTTCTTTTGAATCAAATATACCAAACTTTACCATGGGCACGGTCAGAAATCCACCTGGAACCTTGTCGTGATTTTTGTGCATTTTTTCGATGATTTCATCTGCTTTTTCCTCAGGGAAGAGCTGGCCATAATCAGGAACAAAGTAGCCTGCAATTTTATGATCATTGTCAAAGATCCTAAAGAAATCCTCATCTAGCTCGAGTTTCCACACATAATGAATCCAGCGTCAACTGTTATAAATCATAGATGCAGAGCTAAACAAAATGGCAATCACAAAACATACACGCGACTTTATTGAAAGCTTGATCGACTACTACATCAGCGAAGCGCCGTCCTACAAGCAGATTGCAGAATCATACTCACCAGAGGTGCAAGCAGTAGACGATGCAGCCTTTGGTATAATTGCAGGATGTGTTTATTCTGCGTTTTTGCGCGCCTATGAGAATGAAAACAAGACAGTCGAGCTTGACGACATGCAAGAATTCAACCAGATCATCAAAGACAAGGCCGCTATAATAAAAAAGGCCGTGATGAGCACCAACTTGCCAGAATGAGTTAAATTCGTACAAGCTAGGGTTACTTTGTTGGCAGAAATTACACGCTATCGAATACAACAAATAGTCGACAACGGCCAAATCGTTCAGCTTACACTAGCTGAGGATGTCCAGACAGAGCCGCTTTCGCAAAAACAGCTGATCATGGAGTCTGTTGCAAAAAAGCTCGACCCCGAGCTGAGGGAGCAGGTTCAACCCCTCTTGGAGGCAATCTTGCAGGCACAACCCACAATCAAGATAAAAAGCTACGAACAGACTACGATTTCAATTACGATGCCAAGAACCAGATACGAACGAATGGGACGCCCCCAGGTGGGCCAGATTCTCGAAGTCAACATCTCAGCCAAGTAGTGATTCTATTTCCTGCGTGGTTTTCAGTGGAAGTGAGCAGGTAAAGTTTTTGCAAACATAAACTGTCGTCTCATCTGCAAACTCTTTTCCTGCAAAAAACGAATATTTTGACAGCTTGGCTAATTTGTCGGCAGTAGGTATTGTTACAATTATTGCTTCTGGGAGAAACTTTTTTGTGACAAAATCTGCTATTTCTTTGTTAACTGGGTTTAGTAATGTTATTTCGGTTGGTTTTTCCAGATATAGATAGATTGTATTGAGCAGATAGCCAAAGCCAAATGGGTTTTCTGCCGCAGCAAGCGCAAATGCCTCCATCGTTTTTACAGAGATCTCCAGGAATCTTTGTTGCTGTGTTAGATGATACAGCTTCAGCAAGGCATTTGCAGCTACCGAGTTGCCAGAAGGCATTGATAAATCGTAATTGTTTTTTGGTCTAATTATGAGGGATTCATGATTGTCTGCAGTGAAGTAAAAGCTGTTGTTTTTTTCATCCCAAAAGTGATCAATTGTGTGATTTGCAAGATTTGTTGCAAGATCTAGATACCTGGCTTCTGCTGTTGCTTCAAACACATCAATTAGTGCGTTGATCAAATATGAATAGTCCTCAAGGTAACCGTTTAGTCTT
>JBKBQK010000170.1:0-2564 GCA_046292705.1 Candidatus Nitrosotenuis sp.
TTTTTGCTTTTAAAAGATACCCGGAGAGTTCACCATGACCACCACCGATTTCAACAACAATATCGTCATTTTTTATTTCTAAAACTTGTGAAATTAATTTTAAAAATCTTTTATTTTTCAAAAAATTTTGTCCTAATTTTTTTTGTTTGCTTTTCATTTTTTATGATATAATTATAATACTTTTAAAATAATAAAGGTCTATTTTAAATTCTCGCTAAGAAAAATTAGTACTTCAACTAAACTAAAATTTTTCTTTTTATTATTTTTACCTTGAATCCTGGCAGCTGCTCTCTGAAAAATTCAGCAAACTTGTTTTCTACGTAGATCTTTTTGAATTTGTTTTTTCTCAGAAATGCTCTAACAGTACTTGCAAGCTCCTCAGATTTTGGTGCTACCGTATCGGCCATTACATAGTGCGCCGCAGGATAAATGTCGGAGATCTCAAGTGGAATCAAACCTATAATGGGGTTGAGCTGGCAGAACTGGACCTTGGAGTCATCGAATCTTTTTCTGAGCAGAGTGTAGCTTTTGGACAGATAGAACGGCTTGTCTTGCGAGTCCGATACTATGACGAGTTCCTTTTTATCGGATTTGAAGGACTCGACAATTCGCTGGTATGACAAGACCTCGGGCCTGAAGATGTCTTCTGGGCCGTACAAGAACATGGCCTTTTCTTTGAATTTGGGGGTTGTCTTGGCAAGCCAGGCCGAGTTTTTGGTAAACACCTCAAGCGTTTCGAAGAGCTTTGGGTGTGCCCTCAGCTTTCTGATCACATACTCCCAGAGTCTGCCTTCGTAGATTGCCTCCTTTGTGCGGTCGACTTCGGCCTTGATTGCGTATAGGTTGTGCAACGCCAAGGCCTGCACCTTTTTGTCTTGAGGCATCTCAAGGAGTGACTTGGGGGTGTTCTTTGAACATATCTCACAACTACAGGCAAAGTACTGCATCTCAGACAAATGGCTGGTCCTGTCTTCAGAGATGTAGCGGTCGTGCTTTGCATACAGCATGTACGAAGCAGAGTCAAAGGTGTCGCAGCCAAGGGCTATGGCAACCGGTATTGTGAGGGGGTGTCCTGCGCCAAAGAGGTGAAGCGGAACGGAATACGGCATGAGTTTTTTTGCCTCAACTACCATCTTTGCAAGCAGCCTGTACTCATATGTCTCCATCACCTCAACTGGGCTGCCAAAGGCAAGCATCTGGTATCCGTACTTTAGAAGCTCAGTAGTCGATTTTCTCACAAGCTCGTGGTGTTCTGCTCCTTGAATCGGCCCAACCCAGATCTGGCCGTTATCTTTTTTGTTTTGTATCGTCTCCTTTGAGACTTGGAGTGTGTGCTCAACATAGCTTTGGGCCTTTTTCTTTGGCAGGCCGTACCCTGTGGGCCTATCAAGCGGAATGGCAAAATCAGTCATTATCTTTTGCTCAAAGTCGGCCATTTTTTGGTGCTCGACGTTTACCTTGCCGTATTCAAGAACCTGGTATCCACCAGAGTCTGTCATGACGGCACCATCAAACTTGATGATGTCATGGATTCCGCGTCTTACTGCCTCCTCACCATACCTGTTCATTGCAATGTACGCGTTTGTAATTACAAGATTGAATCCAATTTGTTTGATCTTGCTTGCAGGGATGCTCTGGTTTACTGGGTGGATCACCGGCACAAATGCAGGCGTCTCTACTCTGCCGTGGTTGGTGTGTATGTAGCCGATTCTGCCTGCAAGATCGGTCTTGAGAATCTCAAACATGTGATCACTTTTGGGAAAAGAACTTGGCAAGATCGCCTTTTTTTGAAACTAGGCCAAGCCAGTCCACTTCGTCCTGTTTTTTTGTTTTCATGACACGGAGAATTTTTTTTACCAGCCTGTCAACAGAAAGATTTGTTGCATCAACTTGAAGGGTTTTTTTGCCAAATCTTAATCTTGCATCATAAGATGTAACTCCCAGAATCTCGCTTCCTACGTTTTCATATAGTTTTTTTTGCGAATATCTTCTTTTTTTGTAAATTGGGATCAATTTGTACGGGTTTTTTCTGAGTATGATGGCAAATTTAACCTGTGATTTTGGGATGACGTATGGTGCCAGGTGCCCGACTGCAATCGCCTTTGGCTTTGCTAGTTTTTTCATGATTTTTTCAAGCTTTTTTGTATCGACAACAAGAGTTGAGCCGCTTTTTTGGTAGACTTGATTCTTGATTGCTATCTGGTTTATGTCCAGTATGTCGTAGCCAAGCTTTTCTGCAAGAATCTTTGATATTGTGTGTTTCCCAACACCAGGGTTCCCTGTTATAACTAACACAAAATCAATCAAAAGACTCGCTAAATGAAGATTTCATTTCTCAATCCTAATATGATGTGAAAAATTTCCAGACTTTGAATGCAAATAGGGTTGTTAGGAAAGACAAACGTAGGCAAGTCCACCTTTTTTTCCGCAGCTACAGAGACAGCAGTGCCAATTGGCAACTATCCATTTACCACAATAGAGCCAAATGTAGGAATCACCTATGTTAGAACAAAGTGTGCCTGCCAGCATTTTGGAATATCACACCAAAACCCCTTGTGCATTGA
>JBKBQK010000171.1:0-2548 GCA_046292705.1 Candidatus Nitrosotenuis sp.
TTGTTGTATAAGGCAATTGCGTTGTCAGGCTTTTTCTGCAAGACTGCATCATAGCATACAATAGCCTCGTCATATTTTTGCAAATAATGCAATGCAAGGCCCTTGTTTATTAATGCCAAGATGTTTTGTGGTTCTATATTTAGTGCCGCATCATAACAACTAATTGCATTTGTGTACTTGCCAAATTTGCCCAAAATATTTCCTTTTTTGATGAGGGCGTTAATGTGAGTAGGCTGAAGTTCAAGGGTTTTGTTGAAAAATGACAATGCTTTTTTGAAATTGCCCAGGTTGAATTCTATAATCCCAGACTGAAAAATTTCATCAACATTCAAGTCATTTTAGAATGGGCTTGCCTTTTTGATCTACTTCTCGTTCAACATCAAAAGTGCTTGCATGCTGTGGATCTCTATGCATGTAACTAAATGACTCGCCTGGTTTTTTACGACAGAATTTTTTGTGGACGGATTCTTCGATCTTCAAGGTATCTTCATTTTCATGAAACATTTTCTTACCACAGTCTTTGCAGATTATTTCAGGCATCTACGATTACTCTGATATTAAATCTATTTATTTATTGTCAGCTAGTCGTGTGTATGGCCGAAGTACATCTGGTGCCTTTCATTGGTTGGTCCGCTGTAACAGCTGTTCTGTTTGTCGTTGTGGCACTAGTTTATCGCCGGCATGCAAAGAAAAACAAGGCAGACGCCTTAACTTGATTTATCGTGTTCTTTGAGGTATGATAAAATGGCAGTATAGTCCAAATCTCCAAACCCACTATCGTCGGCATTTTGGTAGATTGTGTTTGCCATCTTTGCCATGGGCAGACTCAAACCAAACGCTTTTGCTGCCTCGTTTATTGTATCTAGGTCTTTTTTGAGGTTTGTTAGGGTAAATGTTGGCTTAAAATCGTCTTTTATCATCTTGTAGGCCTTCTTTTCACTCATGCCTGTTTTGAAATAAGTAGAATTGAGAATCTGCAAAAACACTTCGGGTTCTATTTTTGCTCCCCTTACAAGAGTTATTCCTTCGGATATGGCTAGTGCTAGCATGGCTATCTGAAGATTCATTGCAAGTTTGACTGTATGTGCTGTTCCATTTTCTCCAAGATAGAAAACCTTGTTTGCAATTACGTCAAAAATCTCTCTGTGTTTGTCAAAGACATCTTTGTCACCACCAACCATCATTACAAGTTCGCCTGTGATTGCAACATTTGGGCCTCCCATCACTGGCGTGTCCAAAAATGGTATTCCGCGAGCTGCAAACTCTTTGGCAATCTCTTTTGAGGCAACCGGATTTATGGTGCTCATGTCTGCTACTACCAATCCATCGTGTTTTCCACACGCCAGGCAGCTGTCGCCGAAAGCAATTTTGCGTACCGCATCAGCATTTTTTACAATAGTGAAAACTATGTCCGAGTTTTCAGCAACATCTTTTGGCGAATTTACTATGTGTGCACCATTTTCTTCAAGCTGCCTTGTCTTGCTTTTGGTTCGATTATACGCAGTAAGATGGTATCCATGCTTTAAGATGTTGAGCCCAACGGCATTTCCAAGCAGACCAGTGCCTACAATGCCGATTTTCATGCTGTTAAATCTTACCTGACGATTATTTTGTGTTTACCTTAATTCTTCTTGTGATACTTTCCAAGTGCCTCCGAATCTTGGTGCAGAAAATGCAAGGTGTCCAATCACCTTGTCACCTTTTCTGACTAGGCCGTAGTCTTGTTTTTCTAATTTGAGCATCCTTTCTTTTGTTTTGTATCCTCCTTCAATTACCTTGATCTTAAAGCGTTTGCTGACTTTGATCGTAAGTTTTCTTGCTACTTGTATGTCGCCGACCCATGAAAACATCTCAAAGGAACCGAAATTCTGAGTCTCTATCTCTTGACCGTAGAGTCGAGCCTCAAATTTGAGGTTGTTTTGCTTTGCCTCCTCATTTATCCACTCTATTGCCTGCTTACCATAACCCTTCTCTATGCCAAATGTTTCAGAATCGCTTTTCACGAATTTGCACCACTTTATCGTCCTTTATTCTATAAGTTTGAAAAAGGTTAAATGCCAAGTCAAATGAGATCCATTAATGCAGAAATTTGCATTATTCTTCTTGCTATTAATCATTGCTTCTGCGCCGTTTGTATTTAAAGCCACAGCATTGGCACAAGAATCTACAGAACCAACAGATGAGAAAATGAGGGACGAGACAATGGTGGAAGGAGAAACACCAACTGACGAAACTATGACAAACGATCTTGCAGATGATGCCATGATGGAAGATACCGTGGATGACACTATTGCTTCACCACTAAGACAATTGATGGCAGGAACAGATCCGCACGAGATACGGTGCAAAACAGGCCAACATCTTGTCTTTAAGGCAAGCAACTGGCGCCCAGCATGCATAAACGAATCAAGCCTTGATATATTGATGAGCCGCGGTTGGGTTTCAAACCATGATCCATCACACGAGGATCTAACGAAAATGATGGAAAGTATACCTAAATTGGAAGAATCTGAAGTGACAGAAGATGGCTCAGTCGAAATTGAAGAAG
>JBKBQK010000172.1:0-2455 GCA_046292705.1 Candidatus Nitrosotenuis sp.
CCACCAGTACCGCTTCCCTATTACAAGGCACCATATGATTACACCGTAGCTGAACCTGCCGCAAGAGCACCAATATTCTCATCAGAGCAAGATGTAAGTACGACTGCAAGTGTCGTCTTTATCATAGGAAGCAGATAATCTCTTTTTCTTATTTTTTAACTCTGTGAAACTATTAGATTATTTTGTACGTTTGAGGCTAGTTGACGCTTTGGCAAATAAAGCCTAAATGTGGTGCCAACGCCTTCTGTGCTACTGACGTTTATTGTACCGTCGTGTTGTTCGATGATTTTTTTGCAGCTTGCCAGACCAAGACCAGTTCCAGTTTGTTTTGTCGTAAATAAAGGCTCAAATATCTTTGGCAAGACGTTTTCTGCAATCCCAGAACCAGTATCTGTAATTTGTACAGTAACAAAATCATTGCCATCGAAGATTTTAATATAAATTTGGCCTGCATTATTCATTGCTTGAATTGCATTCATAATTAAGTTAGTAAAAACAATTTCAAGTTTTATTGCGTCGCAGACAACATAAACAAAATTCTGTGGCATGTTGACTTTCACCAAATCTGGGAGTGTTATTTTTTCTATTGCTGATGATATGATCTCATTTAGAAGATGGTTTCCAAAAGTAAGAGAAAACGGCCTTACGAAATCGAGAACGTCTTCTATTTGATGAGATATTCTGTTTACGGCCCTGTGTAATCTGTTGTAGTAAATTACTTTATCTTCAATTCGGAGTTTTGGCTTTGTCTCCATTATTTCCACCGTATTTTTGATTACAGAAAGTGGGTTTCGTAGGTCATGTGCAAGACGAGCAGCTAATTCACCTATGGCAGCTAATCTTTCAGTATTGGTCGTATTTTTTGTACGAATTCTTTCTAATTGATACACGTAATCACACTTGATACCTAGCTTCTTATGATAATTTAAGACTGCATCCTCGTTTGGTGCCTCTATAAAGCAGTGTACTTGACAAGATTTTTGGTTGTAATACAACTCAAAGATGGAAACGCCAAATTCATTAACATCCTCATTGATAGAATTCTTGATTTTTTCTAACGAATCTTCGCTTATGCTGTGTCCATCTGTAAATATTGATATATGTAGATTTATGCTGATTTTGTTAAGTAAATGTGGTTTTTTACTTTAAACAAACAATGTCAAGGCAATATGAAGACCTTAATTACAAGGCATTAAACCACTAGACCGCGTATAAAAGGCACATACCGAGTTAATTCTTCGATTGCGCGTATCCTGCCTCGAGTGACTGCAATCAACTGCTTTTTGTACGACATGTCTATCTTGGTCCTTCGCTCAAGTTGTTCAACCACTCTTTTTGTGAGGTATTTGCCTTTCTTATCAAAATCAAAAAGAATGATCAGGTTTTTGTAATCCGAAACAAAGTCCGCAAATTTCGTTATGCCTCCAAAACTGTGAAACTCTAAGATCGCTTCAGTAAACCCTAGTCCTTTCAAGGCTGCCGTATCACGTTTTCCTTCTACTACTACGACACTATCCTGTGCGTAATTTAGTGCAGAAATAAATTCCCTCAGATCAGAAATCTCTTCGTAAGAAATTTCCACATATGTATTGTAATCAACCTATTAATCAGTCTTTAACAAAATACTGAAGACAAAAAACTGGATAATTTCTGCGTAATTGTTTTAATATTTCATGCCTATTTTCTCTTATCCTCATACCAGTCGACCAAAAGTCGCTGTGCCAGCCAAGATTGTGGGAGATCTTTTTTGCTCCCACGATCTGCTAATTAATTGAGGGTTGGGCATAAATATTCTGCCCAGATTTACTAGTTTCTGAAAATTATTTAATGAAAAACGCTTTGGATCTCCTTCTTGATAGTATCATGCCAAATGAACAAGAGGAAAATCCTCAGCAAGATACAATCTGAATCCGTCCTTATTGGCATTTTGTATCTAATAGGATTGCTTTCTTTGTACAATGATGCTGACCATTACAGAAGGGGCAGACCATACGTATATCCAACTACAGTAATGCTACGCTGTCTTGTGGTACGAATCTGGATACGTATCCCATCCAACAATGCACTATTATTTTTCAATTGGAACCATACACAACCAAAAGGTGATGGCAGCATTTTGTCTCATCTACCAGACCGAAGAACATTTGACAGGTGATTCAAGGCACTGCCACTCCAGGACATCATTGGCATCATAGGACGGAGGTTCCTAAGAGAGGGACTGGTAGAACAGGTTGTGGCAGCCGATTCGGCCATGATACCATGCAAGAAGGTCTGGCACAAATCCGACATGCAAAAAGGACGATTACCAGTATCTGGAATTGATAAAGATGCAAGGTGGGGATTCTCAAAATCAAAGGGATGGGTGTTTGGCTACAAATTACACATGTCTTGTTCTGCTGGCAGACTGATGGTACCATTGACTGCCTGCATTACTGCCGCAAATGTATACGACCCC
>JBKBQK010000173.1:0-2424 GCA_046292705.1 Candidatus Nitrosotenuis sp.
GAAGGTCTGCTTTTATTTCATCGAAGATCTGCTGAGATCTCCACACAAATGCAGAACCATCTTGGAACTCTGCCATCTCTGTTATCTTGCCATCTGAAACTGCCTCAGCATATTCTGCTGCCGATGTTTCAAGTAGCGTTTTGATCAGCGAGAGTTTGAAGTTTGGATCATTGCTAAGCTCTTCACCGACTACAAAGAGTCTGGCTTCCTCGATGAGTGCTCTTGCCTCATCAAGTGCTACCTGTGCATCTTCTCTTGTTACGTCGACAGTGTTTGCGCGCAAGTTCGTGAGTGTTTCTTGCATTCTTGCATCAAGTTCTGGATCGTGTTCTTGCAGTTCTGCCTTCATAGAATCATACAGCTCTGCAATTGGATGTGTCGCGTGAACTATTGCAAGATTTGCGTTGTTGTCATCTAGATTGAGCTCAAGTGCATGGAAATGCCCAAGAGTCTCCTCCAAGGCGGATGCAAAGGCGTGTTTTTCGCTTTCGTCTGCAAATGCCAATGGAGTTACTGCAAAAAGTAGTGCTACAATAACTGTAGTTACTTTTGTCTTCATGTGAAAATCGCACAGTCCTTATCATTTAAACGAACCGGATTATTACAAATTCTTAGAATACGACTTTGGAGCAAATAAGAAAAGCTCATTAGTCAAAATTCTGGCATTGTAGCAGATTGAGCAAGGAAAGTGTTGGCATCACAGTATCAAAAAAAGATGATTTTAGTGAATGGTACACTCAGGTTGTTCTCAAAGCAGAGCTTGCTGACTACGCGCCGGTCAAAGGGCTAATCGTGCTGAGGCCTGATGGATACGCCATCTGGGAGTCGATAAAGGCCTCGCTTGATGAAAAATTTAAAAAAACTGGTCACCGAAATGGTTTCTTGCCAATTTTGATTCCTGAATCCCTTCTCGGCAAAGAAAAAGAACATTTTGCCGGATTCAACCCCGAAGTATTTTGGGTTACGCATTCTGGCGACTCGGAGCTTGGAGACAGACTTGCGCTCAGGCCTACTTCTGAGACATTGGCTTATTCAATGTACTCAAAATGGATCCAAAGTTGGCGAGACTTGCCATTGAAGATCAACTTCTGGAACACTGCCTTACGAGCTGAAATCAAGGCCACAAAGCCGTTTCTTAGGACATCTGAGTTTTTGTGGCAGGAAGGGCACACGGTACACGCTACAAAAGAAGAGGCCGAAAAAGAAGTTCTTGAGATTTTAGATATTTACAAAAACACAATACAAGACGAGCTTGCAATTCCAGTAATCACCGGAAAGAAAAGTGATAAAGAAAAGTTTGTCGGCGCAGTATATACTACCACCATGGAGGCAATCATGCCTGATGGAAAAGCGCTGCAGATGGGCACGTCACATTTTCTTGGCCAGAATTTTTCAAAGCCATTTGAAGTCAAGTTCCTCGACAAAAACAACGTAGAGACGTACGCATGGCAGACATCGTGGGGGGTGTCTTGGAGATTGATTGGAGCTATGATCATGGTGCACGGAGACGATAAAGGTCTAGTATTACCTCCAAGGATTGCTCCAATTCAAATTGTCATAGTCCCCATCTATTATTCAGAAAAAGATGCACAACGCGTTCAACAAAAAGCAGATGAAATAGAAAAATTACTCAAATCAAAAGGGCTAAGAGTTCACGTAGATAGGCGCGACCAGCTTACTCCCGGATTCAAGTATAACGAATGGGAGATGCGTGGAGTCCCACTACGAGTAGAGATTGGTCCAAAAGACCTAGACAAGCAAAAAATAACTATTGCACGTCGCCACAACAAGCAAAAATCTGACTTGTCACTGGACAAAATCGAGTCTGAAATCGAAGGGATTTTGAAACAAATTCAAGACGAGATGTTTGCTGCCGCAAAAAAACTACTCGATGAGCGAACCATAAATGCGACAGAATACTCTGAGCTTAAATCAGCCTTAGAAAAAGGCTGTTTTGTCTCTGCTCCTTGGTGTGGAAAGACAATCTGTGAGGAAAAGATCAAAGAAGAAACCATGGCAGATATACGTGTAATTCCCTTTAGAAACAATTCATCCGGCAAGTGTGTCTACTGCAAAGAAGAGGGAACTGCAAACGTCATCTTTGGCCGCGCCTACTGATTATTGATATAGTGATCTGCCTAATTCCAGGTATTGTCCCATGTGATTCTGCAGGTTGAAGGGCTAAGGAAATATTTTACAAAAAACAATTGGTTTGGAAAACAGACCTCATTTGTCAGAGCAGTAGACGACGTAAGTTTTTCTGTGGATTCTGGTGAGTGTTTTGTACTTGCAGGTGAATCAGGCTCTGGCAAATCAACTATTGCAAGGCTGATACTAAGAGCAATAGAGCCAGATAGTGGCAAAATAGTTTTTGACGGCTCAGAAATAACTTCGAAGGATTCGGACCTTCGAAAGATACGTATG
>JBKBQK010000174.1:0-2420 GCA_046292705.1 Candidatus Nitrosotenuis sp.
GGAGACCGTCACAGAAGGACTCGAAGTACCGTGGTCCATTGCCTTTACCCCAGATGGGCGAATCTTTGTGACTGAGCGGATCGGAAAGTTACGCGTAATAGAGGACGGCCTACTCAGAGACGAGCCTATGACCATCCTCAATGTGGGCCGCGTCGAAGGAGGTCTGCTCGGCATTGCACTGGACCCAAACTTTGAAAAAAATCATTACGTTTACCTTTACTATACATATTCGGAGTTGCTGTCAACTTATAATCGAGTATCCAGGTTTGTCGAAAAAAACAACAAGCTGTCAGATGAGGCCGTCCTAATTGACAAGATACCCGGTTCCGCAATACATGATGGGGGTCGCATACGTTTTGGTCCAGATTCCAAGCTATACATTACTACAGGCGATGCGGCAAATGCAAATCTAGCTCAAGACATCAATTCGCTTGCGGGCAAAATACTTCGAATCAACCCCGATGGCACTATACCATTTGACAATCCGTTTCCAAACTCACCTGTTTACTCGTATGGTCACAGAAATCCACAGGGCCTAGACTGGGATCCAAAAACTGGAAAGCTTGTTGTCACAGAGCACGGGCCCTCAGGGGAGAGGGGTTTTGCACACGATGAGATAAACGTAATTGAAGCTGGCAAAAACTATGGATGGCCAAATGTAGTTGGGGATGGATCTGATGCAAAATTTGTCAGTCCGCTTTTCCACACAGGCCAAGTTGTGTGGGCTCCGTCTGGTGCAAGTTTTTACAATTCAGACAAGATCCCATTTCTTAACGGCAAGTTCCTTGTCGCCACTCTGCGTGGAACTCACTTGCACGTCTTTGAGTTTGACTTGGCTGAAAACAAGATACTATCGCATAATGAAATTCTATCAGGTGAGTTTGGGCGATTGCGTGACATAGTTCAAGGCAGCGACGGATACTTGTACATGCTGACAAGCAACCGAGATGGCAGAGGAGCGCCCTCACCAAATGATGATAGGATTTTGAGAATTATGCCACTTGATACGACAAAGCAACCACCATCATCAGAGTTAGATACAAGATGGTACAATCCGGAAACACTCAGGTTCCACCCTCCCTTGAAATTGCTCAAAAACGGAATCGATGCTGCGGCAATTGTTTGTAACGAGCCTTTGATCAAACTCTACAGGCCACAGACAGACATTCCTGTATGCGTCAAAGACTCAACTGGTGAAAAGCTGATTGAGCGAGGCTGGCACATCACCCCCTACGGCAAGCAGGACTAATTTCGCGTTATTGATTTTATCTTGTCTTGAATTTGTGCTAGGATCAGCTTGGCCTTTTCTTTGTTCTCAAATGATTCTGCCTTGCTGTCCATGATTGAGTCGATTTCGTAGCTTTTGTCGACAAGTACTTGGGCTACGTGTTCGTCCAGCGTGCCGTTTCCAATCAAATAATACGCAAAGACCGTATTTTTCTGTCCTATTCTGTGGCAGTTATGAACAGTCGCTTGCCCAACTACGAATGAATGGTCATCTTCTACCGTAAGATCATACACTGTTGTTTTAGCATGATACGTTGTGACTTTTTTTACTAGGTGATAGCAAAATTTATCGTCTTTCCTAACCAGGCTTTTATTACTTGGGTTTCCATTGATTGCATAACCCCCAATCCATTGACCCTGATTTTTCCCAGCAGTAATTTCTCTGAGAGTGGGCACAAAACCGCATTTGAGTGCAATTAGAGTTATTTGCGAAGCCAAGCGCCTACTAACGGTGACCCATTCTTGTTGGTTATTTCTGAAATAGCCATCACCTTTACAATAAGCATCAAAAAACGTCTTTAATTTTTGAGTTGGGAGATCAAGTATGAATTCGGGAATTCTTTTTTCATGAGCGGTTCTTCCAAACCATTGGCTGAACCAATTTGCAAGCTCGATTGAGTACGCCCTTAGCTCTGCTCTATTTTCCCTACAATCAATTGAATAAGTTACTCCGAATTTTCGCAACCTTTCCCCTAATTTTTCTAATATCGGTTTTTCTTTTATGTGCCCCGATAGTGAAATGAAACGATCTTTCCCATCATCGGTACTTGAAAATCCTTCCGCAACATACCAACCAAAAAGACAGAGTAAGTCATCATCTAGTTCAGTTCTGCGTTGAATCTGGACATATCGCCCATTAGTTAAAACGGCTCCAAATTGATTTGTTTGGGTCGGATCATGAAAACATTCTTGTGGGATATCGATGAAGATTTTGTCTACGGTTCTTGTTGGGATCGGCATCAAAACAAAGTCGCCAGGCAATACCTCATGCGCCTTTATCCATTTTGGCTTTGTTTGGTTTTGTTTAAGAACCAATATTTTATGATCGTGCGTACAGGTCAATGGTTTGTCATATCTATAGTAAGTAATATCAGTCATTAAACCTCGATGATCTCTTTTCATTATATATTGAA
>JBKBQK010000175.1:0-2387 GCA_046292705.1 Candidatus Nitrosotenuis sp.
TATCATGGACTGCAAGTGCATTGCCAGCAAGTACACCATCAATGTATCCTAGCTTGATGAGCTCGGCTACAGAATCAGCCGCCCCTGTGTGCACTATTGCGGGACCCCCTACCAAAATTATCTTACCGTTTTGTTTTTTTGTTTTGAAAATGTCTTGCGCGACTTTTTTTGCAATGTGTTGTGTTGGTCGTTCACTTGAACTGCTACTTCCCATGAATTCAAAAACATTGGAACCTTCACGTGGTCTTTCAGGTGGAATTACCTTTACTCCTGTTTCTCCAACCACCACCATGTCTCCCTTTTTGACGTCACGGATTGCAACGCAGCTTGCTTTGCCGTTTTTTACGACGATGCACTTGTCCATCATCATGTTATCCACTGTGATCCACTTACCACGATGAAGAATCTGCGTAGTGTTGTTTGTCGTGCTGTAAAAGTCATCAGGCATCACCATGTCTTTTGGAGCTGCCTTGAGCACGACTTGCTTTCCAACCGTAGGTGTAGCGCCAACTCGATAAATCTGCTCTAAAATCTTGTCAAGATGGGCTTGGTTTTTTCCTTGTATCTGCAGTTTGGCATAGCTGGGATCTTTTTTCTTTTTGCCAACCTGCATTGTAAGAATCTCGAATTCACCCCCCAAATCCATTATTAGATCAAAGATTTTGGTAAGTATCATCGAGTCAATAAGGTGTCCTTTGACTTCAACTTCCGAGGTGAATCTGTTCATTCCTAGTTTACAACCTTGACACAATTTAAAATCTGCTTCATGTACATTTGTTGACACGCGCGAGGTTTTTCTTTGTGGTTATACGGGCAAAATCACTTTACCTTGAAATTTCGGAATTTTATCCTTTTCAAACTCGTTTATCAAGTAGTCACGTTGCTCTTTTGTGACACCCTGCACTATTGCCTTTGAAAATCCGTTTTTGTCACACAAAGAGATTATGTAACCGCTATTGTCAGTCAATACAAACCCACTTGATTCGTCCACTATAGCGTAAAAATTTTCTTCACCCACCGGTTCCCATACGTCGGATTTTGTATCACATAACGCAAGTGCCGGCATTGCACGATTGTTTGTAAGTTTGTTGAGATACTCTCGTGAGGCCTGAACTCTTTTTTGGCCTATCTTTAATGCTTGAAAATATTGCATTAAAGTGATTCCAATTTTATGATATTAAAACATAACAAAAACGCTTAAGCATCTCAAAATTTTATATTAAATTAATTTAGAGATTACATCATGGGACTTTCAGATAATGTAATTGCCACACTAAATGAAGTAACGTCAAAAATTCAAGATAAAAACAAACTTTCAGAAAACGATATACAATTGATCAAAGACGCCTTTAATCGGATTCTTGCATGTGGCAACACATATGACGTTGAGGAAATCGAATCATGGTTTGAAAACCATGGCAGTTGGACGCACAGACCAACTGTGATTAGAGTTACAAACCTGTCTCATTATGTGCTATCTAGGTTTCAGCAAAGCCCAAGAAGGTTCAAAATCATATCAAATAACGACGACTGTGCCTGCCACTAGGTCTGAATCTTTTCAAGTAATCTAGATATGATCTTGCTGTTTTCTTGACGTTGTGTTAGAATCTCTTCGAGTCTTTTCAAATTCGTTCCCTTTTGCTTTTCGCTAGATACTAGCTGAAAGTATTCTTCATCCAAGTTGTTATTGTCCTGCATTCTCTTTATTATTTCAAATAAAACTCCAATCAGTTCATTTTGTGCTCGAATCAGTTCATCTTTGTTGTGTTCGGCCATATGCTTACATAACTATCAATCTTTATAGAATTTTGTAAAGATTTTTAATAAATCATCATCGGTTATCGCTTCTTTTGCAGTGATAAAAAATGATGAAGTATTAGTATGGCCTTTTTTATGATATTCGTCTGCTTGAATTGCCATCTCGAGTTTGTCAATTTGATGTAGTAGCTTTGCTTCTTTTGAATTATTTTTTTGATACTCGTTCCATATAGCTAAATATTCTAACTTCTGCGAATCTCCAAGATTAGACAGAATTTGTGTCATTGCGGCATTTTCCATTTCGATTTTTTTTGTTTTTGGCACATAATCCGGCGTCAGATCGCCAGTTATTGCTTCTGCCAAGTCGTGCAGTAATGACATTTTGATGATCTTGGTGGTATCAAAATTTTTTTTATCAGACAGTACCATTGCCATGATTGTAGTTGAGAAGCAATGGTCTGCCACAGATTCTGGATTTTTCAATTCTAATTTATCTATCCAGCCTTGACGCGGAGTAGTTTTTAACTTCAGAACTGTTTTGAAAAATTCTGCAAAGCTAGTATTTTCTTGTGTCGCCTTCAAGTAATCCTGATCCATGATGAACTCTGTCTATATGTTTTGAAAGGTCA
>JBKBQK010000176.1:0-2385 GCA_046292705.1 Candidatus Nitrosotenuis sp.
GCAGTGTGGCCGGGCGGAATCAGGGTTACTCCAAAGGAAGAAGAGGTAGGACTCGACCTAGCTCAACACGGCGAAAGAGCATACGTAAACGAATAGGAAAAAATCCCTCCTTTCTTTACTTTTTATCAAACAGTGCCGAGAAGACCATCGGACTTCCGGTAGTAGTTCACTTACAAATGATTTTAACGCGAACCAGACTATCCAAATCATGCTTATTACAACGGCGGAACTTGCAAAGCAAGTAGGTAGCCCAGATCTCCTAATCATCGACGCAAGATCCTACAAGGAATACTCATATGGCCACATCCCGGGAGCAGTGAATTTAGATCTCTTTGCGTTTCACTGGTTTGACACATCAAAACAAGGACTTGAGATCTTCAACGAACAAACCAAGACAATTCTCTCATTTGCAGGAGTAACTGATCAAAAAAAAGTAGTGTTCTACGATGACGTCTCAGGAATGCTTGCTTCACGCGGTGTGTGGCTTTTGATGTATTTTTCACACCCTGCCGTCTTTATGCTTGATGGCGGACTAAAAAAATGGCAGGCAGAAAAGCTGCCGACTGAGACAAAGACGAACGGATTCATACCATCAAAATTCAACGGAAAAATAAATCAAAAAATCATTGCCGACTATCAATATATTAACGAAAACCTAGGCCGCCTAATGCTAATTGATGCGCGCTCAAAAGATGAATACAACGGAACGGTGATTCGTGGGGCGCGACGTGGCCACATTCCAGGCGCAATCAATGTGGACTTTAACCTGAACATAACAGAGGACGGCACATTCAAGGATGCAAAACAGCTTGAGGCTCTCTACAAAATTCCAAAAGATGCTGAGGTGGTTACATATTGCCAAGGCGCATACAGGGCCGCAAACTCGTTTTTGGCACTAAAAAAACTCGGCTTTACAAATGTCAGAGTATACCTTGGTTCTTGGGGCGAATGGTCGAATAGAACTGAACTGCCAGTAGAGTGACTATTTTCTTTTCCAGATAAGTTGGTTGTATAACAGTTCAGGCACTACCTGTCTGAATGGTTGAGCGCCGCCATCGTACCACTTGGTAAAGAACTCGTATAAGTGAAGCCTCAATGACTGGATGTAAACGATGAGCCCTTCGATCATCATGATTCCCAAGTTTCCTCCAACGATCATTGCGATGCCGCCTGGTGACGACCAGCCTCCAAGCGACTGGAATGAATTGTTTACTGTGAGCAGCAACGCAGCATGCACAAGCAGCATGATCCCAAGTCGTGCATAACTGATGGTATGCGCAAGACACTCTACTGTCTTGCCCAAGAGTACTTCCATGATTACATTTGCCGCACTTCCGCCGTCTTCGGGGTGGTGCTTTGCATGCAAGATTCCTCCGACCATCATTATTGCCATGGATGCCAAAACAATGACCACTGCAATTCTTGTGATTATCCAGACTCTTGCCCAGTCTCCCAGAAATATCGTCACCCATGGGACGACCTCATTATGTGATCTGGAATACATGTTCATGACATCGTAGCTTGAGCCTATTGCGCACATCATGATGACGACGATTCCGCCGTACAGAGTCAGGTTTGGAATTGCTTCAAGAAACATCATCTGTGTGTGGCCTTCCTTTTTGAGCTTCTTGATTCTGAGTATGAAGGCCCAGACAAGATGTATTATTCCGAGAAATATCGATACTTTGAGTATGGTGATTACTTGATCGAATGTAAGCTCTGCAACACTGATCACTCCAACAAGCCACGAGACAGGCTTTAGCGGTCCCTCCAAAAGATCTTCAAACGGAGATAGGTGATCTATGTGAAAGCCAAACATCTCTCCTGCTCCGACGCCGGCAACAGCCGCTGATGCGCCCGATATTGCAATGAGCATGCCCCACCTTGACATAATGCCTTGGCCTTTCATCTTAAAGAGCAGACCGAGGCCCATCAATAACAGGCCGTGTCCCAAATCAGCAAACATCACGCCATAAAAGATAGGCCACATAAGTGAGATCATAGGAGTTGGGTCTGCCTCGCCGCGTTTTGGTATGCCTTGGCTTTGCGTGATCACCTCGAATGTTCTCACCCACCTCTTGTTTTCAAATAGTGTGGGTCTGCCGTGTAACATCTTTGGATCCTTGATGTCTTCGGTAATGGACATCCACTGCTTTGTTATTTCTTTGAATTTTGATTCCATGTTCTTTGGTATGTAGCCTTGGATCACAGCAAACCTCTTGGTACCTCCAGGCTTTCGAAGAGTCTCAAGAACCTCTTTTGCCAAAAATGCGCTTTCATGCAGCGACAAAATATCGCGGCGCACGGCCTGCTTTGTTTTTGCAAGCTCCGTCTCAAGCGACTTGAGTTTTTTTGCAAGCTCTGCAAGCTTTGACTCTATGAGAG
>JBKBQK010000177.1:0-2373 GCA_046292705.1 Candidatus Nitrosotenuis sp.
GTCTTTTTGATCCCTTTTTGTTTTTGTATCATGATGACCTTGATTTGGGTTGGCGAGCAGCTCAGTTGAACATCAAATCGTATTATGTACCCTTATCTGTGATTTACCATGCTGAAAGCTATAATCTGAGATGGAGTGCAAAAAAGTTCTTCTGGTTGGAAAGAAACAGACGTTACTGCCTTCTTACACATTATTCTAAAGACACATACAGCAAAATGCGTTTATCGTTGTTTATTGTAGAGATCCTTGTGTGGTTTTTTTATCTAAAAAAAGGCTTTCTTGGTGCAAAAATAAAAGCTGAATTAGAGATACGTAAAAACAGAAAACATATAGAACTAAAATACAACGAGTTAGAATCAAAAAAACTGGTGCCAGATGTAGAATTGATAAGCCGACTACCAGATGAGATATTTGTGCCAAAAAACGTTGCAGGCGAGTATGGCAATAAAACGTTTAATTGTATAATATCGAAACTAAGCAAAAGAGTAAAGCGCACGCTTCAAAGTTAGATTTTTTCTGAGAGCACTACAGCTACCGCCATATTATTTTCATGACTTAACGATACCAAAAATCGATACTGTTTTGCTAGTTTTCCTTTCAATGAGACATGTGGTTTTGAATTAGAATGAGATGTTTTGATATTAAGCATGTGAATGTCTTTTGAAAGTGATTTTTTTATTGCTTCTTTGACTGCAAACTTGCCAGCAAAATGAACATGAGGATTTTTGTACCTCAGACAGTATTTTATTTCTGATTCAAGAAACAATTTTTTATAAAAATCTGGTTTTGATGTGTATGGAATTTTTTTGAATTCGTTGCAGTCAACCAGATCTATTCCAATTCCAAGTTTTTCAATCATTTGTTAATTTGTACATTATCTCTTACTATAACTTTAGCAATTCCATCAACTAAACAGTTTCCTTGTTGGTTGTATATTGCAGTTTTCAGCGTGATTATCCTTGTGGCATCACTTTTGTCTATCACCTCGCCTTCAACAGAGATTACATCACCAGCAAAACATGGTGCTTGAAAATTCAGTGTCTGCGAAAAGTATAACGCGTTTTTTCCAGGCAAATACATTCCGACCAATCTAGAAAAAAAGGATCCCAAAAGCATGCCGTGGCAAATTGGTTTTCTGAAACTTGTTGTGGCAGCATAATTTTTGTCTACATGAAGTGGATTATGATCCCCTGAGAATGTTGCAAATTCAGATATCATTTTTTCATCGATCTTCATATCAAACTTTGCCTTAGTACCTATCTTTATTTCTGCAAATGTGTACTGGGCAGGACTTTCAATCATTTAATACAATTCCATGATTCTTTAGATGCCTTTTAATGTCAGACACTTTTTTTACATCCATTGCTTCATCCATCGTGAATTTGACCTTGAATTCAGTTTCTAATTCGTACAATAAAACATAACTTTTGAATGATGTCCAGCTTTCGATAGATTCAGGTCCTGACTCATCACTAATTGAGGTAGCAGGAATATTCATTACCTTTGCAATTAGTTCATAGAGTTTTTTTGACATTAATCAGCACAAACTGTCAGACATTTTGGTATCTCAAAGGGTGAATTTAGCGAATAAACCCAATAATCTCCTTCCTTGTGAAAACCACAATTTGGTAAAAAGTCTTCAATTGGTTTATTTTTCTGCGTAGGGATAAACTGTGCTTTTATTTTTTCGGCGCCATTTTCTTTTGCCTTGTTTATTATATAACCAAGAATGCCTTTTTCAACCTCTCTGCCCATCACACGACAACTTAGAAGAAAAGTGTCTATGAGCCATTCCTTTTGATTATCTTTTTTAACAACAAATACTCCCGTTATGCCGTTGTCGCCAAATTTGTCCTCGACTTGGGCGCATCCAACTAGATAGTTCTTGTCTTTAGTGAATTTTCTTATGTCATTTTCTTGGTATCGTTTTGTCGTAAGATTAAACTGGTTGGTCTTTAGTGTCAACTGTGAGATTCTTGGTATTGTAAAGTCATCAGCCTTTTTTATCATCACTTTAAGATCCAATTGTTCAAGGAAGCTTTCTAGATCAGGTGCAGATTGTTGTAACTCGTTTCTCTTTTTTTGTTCAAGATACATTTTTCCCCTTTGTGTGTCTTCATGGGTAATTTTCAAAACGCTAAATTCATTCATGTCCTTGATAGTTTTAGCATATAATGAGGGATCCGATGGAAGATCGATTGTGAGGACTTGAGGGATGCCAAGTTTCATGTACTCTCTGTTGACGGGATCGTCGTCTAAGAATACGATGCTGTCAAGTCCTATATTGAGATCGTTTGCAATTTTCTTCATATTTGTGATCTTGTCTTCCCAGTTGATTCTAACTGCACCAAAGTGATCTTCGCGTAGTACCAT
>JBKBQK010000178.1:0-2313 GCA_046292705.1 Candidatus Nitrosotenuis sp.
CGCATCCATCCTGGAGGGCTTCCAGATGAAGCGATGAGGGGGAACGCAGATAGATTGAATCCGCTAATCCCCAGAGTGCATGGAAGCAAGTCAGCGTAACTCCGCTGATGCAACAGAGCCATCAAACAAATTATTTAAAAGAAAGTATGCGTTTATGCGACCTTCAAGGCATATTTGCCCTTTTCGGTAATGCCCAGAGTTTTTGCGATGTGTGAGTTTTGTGGATCTGCTACCAACACTACGCCTGTCCAGTCTGGTGTCAGATCTGAGGATTTGCACAGAGGACATACCTTTCCTACGAAAACATACTTGCATTTTCTGCAAGCCATTTCTTTGACCATCTACTTTTTCACTTCAACTGGCTTTTTTTCTTTAGACTCTTTTTTGTCTCCAGAGTCCTCTTTGCCTGATTTCTTTACCTCTTCTGCAATCCACTCCTCTGCACCCAGAAATGGTTGCCTGCACGTGATTCCTATTTTGCCCATCGTAGCTGCCTTGCCAAGAGATACTGCTGTGATTCTTGCGCGCAAGGTTGAACCGACTTTGAGTGTGCGGTTACTTTGTTTTGCAATTATCATTCCCGACTTGACATCAGATTGCAAATAGTCATCCATAACTTGCGAGAGGTGCAGTAGTGCGTCTGTTGGTCCAATCCTTACAAAGGCTCCAAAGTCGGTAATATCTACGATTTCTCCCAAAATGATTTCCTGTAATTTTGGTGTAAATGTCAATGCTTCAAACTCTACTCTGTGGTAGGTACCGCCATCCCCTGCGATCATTTTTCCCATCTCGTCTACCTTGGCCTCCAGAATCATGATGATGTAGCCAAGTTCGGCGTTGATCATGCTTTCGTATTTTTCTTTAAGAATAGCTATAGCTGCTTTTTTTAGCGAGGTGCCAAACATGCTTGGCGGAATTCGCACAACATCTTCCAATGATGATATAGAAAACAAGTACGTGCAAAACTCCAAGAGTTGAATTTATGAATCTTTGGGTGAATTTTGCACATCAACCGTGTTTGATAGACATTATCTCTTGGTATACTGGGACGCCCATTCCCTTGGCATAAATTTCAAGTTTCTTTTCACCATAAGTTTGCGGAATCACTATTGCCTCAAGCTCGCCGTTGTTGTCAGTTGACAGAGTTGAGACCACCTTACCATCAAAAACGATTTTTGCTTCTGTATTGGCAATCGGCTTGCCATCGGTTCTTTGAATTTTGATTTTTAATCTAATTGGTTTGAGCGGATCTGAGAAAACTTGTCTTACGTGAATTTCTTTTCCAGTCTTTTCAAGTTTTGGCCTGTAGGGTTCAGCAAAGATGAGTTTTGTGCTCTTGTTTTTATGAATAGACATAATTTGCTTACCAGTGATTTTTTTGGAAATATTGTTCCTTGATCTCAAATAAAAGTACAGCACTGCAAAAATATGTGATTCGGTTGACTGCACCTTTTGCTTTTTGAACGCAAGATAACAGCAACCAAACATTGGAATAAGGGATATATAGTTAGCAGTAGACTGGTAGATTCCCCATGAAACCATTATTCCAAGACCTAGCACCAACATCTGCTTCATGCTTAGTTTGCCAACAATTGGGAATGCAAAAACTGCTTCATTAAATGGGTTCACATCTTCAAACCACAACAGCTCAATTGACTTCATAGTAGTAAAAGATTACAAAAAATAAAAGGTGGTGTTCTAGGACAGGCTGACTGTTACGGATGCCGTAGTACGGACCGTTGAACCATCAGAAGTGGTAGACACTATCTCTACTGGGATGTGGTCACCTATGTTATGCGTGGTAATTGCGGTTCCATTTGCAAAATTGATTCTAGAGTATGCACTAGATGTCTGGCCGGGATTCATTGATGACGGTAGTGGTGAAGTTGAAAATGGCTGCACGCCAATCGTGTTTGCATCAATATCCGTTTGAAGGTTTATTGTAGTTGTGTCGATCTGTTTATTTCCTGAATTCTTCAGCGTTATGGAAAAATACTCTTCTCCGTTTGAGCTCTTGATAAGTTGGACGTTTTCCACAGATATGACACCCTTGAGTGTTGCCACGTTTGATGCCGAGTTGTATGCGCTGTACCCGCCAAGCCCTGCAGCCACTGCCACTCCAATTAGAATCAAAGTTGTAATTGCCGGTGCAATGCCACGCCTTTTGCACAAAAGACTTGTCATTAGTTGACAAGATGGAATTGGATTTAAGGCAAAACTCCTTTTTTACAGTGTTGTGTTATTTGACATGAGGCATTCAAAGCTCTGCATTTTTACTACATTTGCAGCCATGTGGTTTTTCATTCACTTGCA
>JBKBQK010000179.1:0-2276 GCA_046292705.1 Candidatus Nitrosotenuis sp.
TGTATCTTTTTGACCGAATCTAGTACAGTGGCCTTTGATGGATCTTTCCATGTCACATGGATATGTGATCTAATGGCAGTGTATTTTTCTGTCTGTGCAGGAGTGCTTGTAAAGACCTCATCTTGGAATCCATGAATACCGCTTCCCTTTTTGCCATTTGTAAAAACGTAGACTGCATCAAGTGATGCTTTTGGAGTCTTGGCAAGAGGAGGTGCAAGCTCGACTTTCCATTTTTGAGCCTTTGAGATTTCATCTGCATGTTTTTTATCACTAGAATCCGTTATGATGTAATAGACGGGTTTTCCATCAAACCATCCCTTGTGCATCGGTATGGTTGCAGGAACACTTGCCCGTGAGAGCTTTAGAACAGAACCAGGATCCTCTGTTTGTGCTGCTGCAACATTTGATGTCGAAATTACCAGCATTGGTAAAATCGCAAATATTGCTAGCAGCTTTAGTTTTTGTCTCATTGAAGACGGTGAATCCCAAAAAAGTATTAAGCATTTATCCAGATCTGATAATTTTTTCTTGAATCATTCAATTATTTTTTGAGCCTACATTCAAAGGTCAGAGCCTTTGTTGTGGAATAATACGTATAAGCAAGAATTGCAATTGCGCCAAGGCGTAACGGTATTTCATAATTTGATAAAAATGCAGTTGCTACTCCACCTATTGTTCCAAATGTAGAGATCACAGCAAAGCCGACAGGGCCACAACTACACGCCCCCGCAGAGGCACCAATTATGGAGCCAAACAGGCTTGTGCCCATCTTGGTTTTGCTTTGCTGCAACAATCTAATCCTATACACATTCATACTAATCACAATGCCAGACAAAACAGATACTATAACAATCAATGCAAAGCCAAACATTCCATCAAGTGGAACATGCATTATAAGATAGGGACTGACAAAGATGTATTCTGATAGTATGGAAAGTGGGATGAAAAAACCAATACTAATTACCGATGCAACTGCAAGATATTTGCGGTCTGCAAAGATTACTTTCAATATTCCATGATTCATGCCATCGAATCCAAGACTTGCTTGAAAACGGAAAACGGCTGAGCCCCCTCAATGATTTCTTGTTCACCGCTTGGCCCAACTATGATAAAGGTTGGTGTTGCACTTGCTCCGTTTCTTTTGGCCTCCAGAACGTTCTTTTCAACCCTGTTTTTGTACTTGTCAGAATCAAGGCAGCTATCAAAGAGATTCCTGTCAAGACTCAACCGTGAGGCAAATAACTTGAGGTTATCGGGATTTGCCCATCCATCGTTGATTCCTTGCTGGTTAGAATACAAGACATTATGAAATTCCCAATATTTGCCTTGGTCACCTGCGCAATATGTCGCCTCTGCGGCATTTGTCGAATCCGGGCCAAAAAATGCAAGATCTACAAAGTAAAGATTTGCCTTTCCTGTATTGATGTACTGTTTCTCAATGTCTGGTTTTATTGTTTTGAACCATCTGTCACACTGCGGGCATTGATAGTCTCCAAATTCTATAATTGTGATTGGTGCTGAATCCGATCCAAGTACTGGAGAGCCCATTGTAATGTCAACAGAGCCAACTCGTTGCTGAGCGATATTTTGTGGTGTGCTGACCATAAAATTTGCAGCAATAATTGCGACCGCAATAGATATTATCCCAATAATGCCCATTATGATGTAATTATTTTTCACAATACCCTGACAATGAAATCTGTTAAAAGATTATTTCCAAATCTACAAAGATTTTGTTGAACCGTTCATAGAATGATTTGATTCAAGGAATAATTGAACAGTTCAACTTAATATTTTAGTACTATCAATAGATAGTGTTCCAATGGTACAACAAACCATCCAGATTGCAACTTTTGGTGAGGATCGTGACGGGATCTTGGCAGGAATTAGAAATTTTCCAATTCACAAGCTTGTTTTACTTCATTATTCGGAAGACAAAAATGCTGTAGATGAGTTTGCACGTAACCTTAAGACGACGCTTGGCGTACCAATATCGCTCAGAGTAATAACAAGACCAGATGTAATTAGAAGTGCAATGGAGCATGTAGCCGATATAATAAAAAAAGAAGCTGTACTCTATGAGCAGATTCTCATAAACGTCAGCGCAGGAGACAAAATGATAGGCTGTGCCGCACTTTCGTGCGCATTTGTAAACGGAATCAAGGCATTCGGAATTGATGCAGAAGGAAAACCAATGATGTTGCCAATTTTGAAGCTCAGCTACAACGAGATAATCTCTGATGCAAAGATCAAGATTCTGCAGGCAATAGATAGAT
>JBKBQK010000180.1:0-2272 GCA_046292705.1 Candidatus Nitrosotenuis sp.
ATTCGCTTTCTGCCGTTATCTGGGCTTCGATGAGTTGGGCGTAGTGGAACCCTTTGGGCCACTCCATTTCTGGACTTAAACAAGGACTCAACAAGTTTTTTGTGAGTCATTAGGATTGTAGAGTGTCAAACTAGTATTTTAGCTGTTTTGAAATCAAGATTTTTTGAGTAAACTACAGCTGCAATGCATGGTATAATTTCCCTTCTTTGTGGCCCATCTAATTAGTGGAATTATTGCTTCCCTTAGTTCCTTGCCTCGCCCTGAAAGAGAATATTCTACTCTTGGCGGAATCTCCCTGAAAATTTCTTTTTCAATCAGTTTCTCTTTTTCCAGCTCTTTGAGCATAGAGGCCAGACTAGACGGGCTGATGCCTTTCAGCTCCGACATCAATTCGTTGTACCGCAGCTTTCCATGATTGCCAATTTCATTTATTATGAGCAGACCCCATTTTTTCCCAATGGTGTCTATGACTCCATCAAGCGGACAAAGACAAATTGCATTACTACTATTTTTCGAAGTCACTACTTCACTATGAACTTTGTATCTTAAATACTATGTTTTTTGTAGTAAATAGCATGGTAAAGAAGACTATACAACAAAATCAGGCGCTATACCAGTGTGAGGCATGTGGTTTTGAATACAAAGAAATGGAAAATGCACAAAGATGCGAGGCCTTTTGCAGAGAACACAAAAGCTGCTCGACGGAAATTGCAAAACATGCGATATTTGATGACAGATCAATTGAAACCAGTTCTGAAAAAGAACAGAGTTTTCTCCTGTCAGACCTGCCAGTAGTTGTGGACTTCTGGGCTCCATGGTGTCCGTGGTGCATGAAACTGATGCCGATATTTGATGAAATCATAAAAGATCGCCAAATCGATGTAAATTTTGTCAAAATAAACGTAGAAGAGAATCCTGATCTTGCAGCCAAGCTTGACGTAATGAGCATTCCCACAATCAAGGTGTTTTCTAGAGGCATCAAAATCGGTGAATTATTTGGTTACATGCAAAAAGAAAAACTGGTCTCTGAAATAAACAAGATTCTATCCAAGATTCCAAAAGAATCAAAACATGGATGTTGCTAGATGATAAAATCAAAGACAGCATTAATCGGCGGCGGTATTGTCGCCGTCATAATTGGTGTATCTATATTTAGTACGTCTTATTTGTCGCAAAATGAGGGAACAATAATCCAGGAAGTCGACCTGCCTGGCCCAAAAATAGGCTCAAGTGCACCCGATTTTAGCCTAACCGATCCCCAAAAAGGCATAATCACAAAGCAAAGCTTTGCAGAAAAGCCGCTATTCATATTTTTTACAGCAACCTGGTGCACGCCATGTCAGATAGGGGCGCAGAACTTGGCAAGATACGATCTGGAGAAAGGCGATGATGCCTTCAATGTCTTGATTGTATTTGTAGATGAAAAGGAGACTGACCAACAATTCATTGAATGGAAGCAGAAGTTCGGTAGAGATGACTGGTATGTGGCAAAAGGAATAGAGATGGCAAATACATACGATGTCCAGGTGCTTGACACAAAGTTCGTCTTTGACAAAAACGGCTTCATACAGTGGAAAGACGTCTCTCCACTAAGTTATGAGGCGATAAATCCGGTAATGGAAAAGTTGCTACAGACATGAACATATTCCTGATTCAGGCAGCAAGGCAAAAACCATTGATCGCCCTAGCTTCGGCTATTGGAATCTTTTTTCTAAACCCACTAATCCAGTCTGTAAATACGTCTCTGGCACTTCAGATCTGGTTTTTAGATATTGTGCAAAAACCGCTCAGCTCGATCCCGTACTTTGCGTTTTCAATTCTATTTGGAATGTTCATGTCGCTGTATTTTTTTGCAAAAAAATCTTGCGTTGACTGCAAAACGAACGCAAAGTCAGGAATTGGAGGGACTGCACTTGGATTTATGATAGGGGTATGTCCTGCATGTTTTTCGTTTATTGGATTTTTGTTGCCATTGAGCGGCAGTCTGTTTTTGAGTTCATATTCGCCGTTATTCATAATGGTATCGATTGGAATAATCCTGTTTTCAATTCACAGAATGGGTGGATTCAAAGTAGTTTCTGTAGTCAAGTCACAGAACTAGATTTTTATTCCATAATACAATCTCGTATTTTTTCCAGCGACCGGTTCCTCGTTCTCAAGTGTCGGAGTTGATGTTGCGTTTTTGACGTTGATTTTTCTTTTGATTTATTGATAATTAATATTCAAATTATTTTGCAGGAATGGGCTTCTTTAGTTTGGCCTCTTCACCATC
>JBKBQK010000181.1:0-2250 GCA_046292705.1 Candidatus Nitrosotenuis sp.
TTTCAATTGAAAACATCATACGATCTATTTCGTTTATCTTGCTTGCGTACGGTGCGATAGAAACCATAATGTCGTATTTTGAAAGTCGCCGAAAAACTGCAATATTTGTGGCAGTCGGCCTTGGCGCACTCGGATTCGGAGAATTTCTCGGATGGTACTACTTTGTTTTCCCACAGTCAGTACTTGGAGTCATTTCCATAGCTACAAAGATAATAGGCCTAATCCTGTTGTTTATCCCCGTAACCAAAGTCCCCCTAACTAAGATGAAGTTTGACGAACAACTCTGACATGCTCTCGACCCTAAAGGGTTCGGGCTTTCCCACTCGCATTTTTGTGACTTTTACGCCTGAATTTAGTTTGATAATATAATTTTGTCAAATATTTTTCTCCCGTTAATATATTGAAGAATTACGCTAACACCATTTTGCAGAGGTATTATGAGCACAGTGTACAGAACGCACATGAAGATAATAGGAGATATTCTGACCACAACAAGAGACGACCTGCCAGATGAACATGGCGCCAGTATTACGTATCTTATACGAAAAGCAAACATCTCGCACAGCCGAATCTCCAAGATTTTAAGCACGCTTGTGGCACAGGGATTACTTGAGCAAACAAACTCCAATGGTACTTTCAAATACAAAATAAGCAACGTGGGAAGAGAGTTTCTTCAAGCGTACAACACATTCAACAAATTTGCCGACAGTTTCGGCCTTACCATCTAAAAGGCCTCTTCTTCCATTTCTTCATCTTCAGTATCTTCAAAATCGTCTTCGAAATCATTTTCCAAGTCTGGATCTGTGCTCATCGTAAAACTGAGTCGTTTTGTTTATTTAATTTTTGATGTCACGATACCATAATACACAAGGAGGGCTTACCGTGTTCATTGAAGATTATCGTCACCTGTGCAAGACATTTCGAAGATGAAACAAAACAAGAGATTAGTTCCATTCTTGAAGAGTTGGGAGACTCTGAACCAAAAATAGAGATTACCAAGTTTTCCGGCATACTGCTTGTCGACACATCAGTTGATCCTGGCCAGCTCACAAATGTGATCCGCCACAAGCTAGAAGACGAGCCTTGGTCAATTAGGTACATTTTGAGGGTGATCCCACTCTTTAAAACTATCAGAAGCTGTGTTGCCGAGATTTCAGAAGCAGCACTAGAACAGGTGCAAAAGATGATGCCTCATGATACATATCGCATAACTATAGAAAAGCGGGACTCCAACATTTCTACGTCTGAGATAATAACTCAGATTGCAGACAAAATAAAAAACAAGGTTTCACTAAAAGAATATGATTGGATAGTCTTAGTTGAGATTTTCGGCGATATGACTGGTGTATCTGTCCTAAAGGATTCAGATGTCTTGAGTGTGGAAAAAGCAAGGCGTAAATCATTTGATTAGGACTGCTGCTTTTTCCACCAGAAGGTCCTCAAGTGGTGCATCAGATGATGCGGCCTGAATCTGTTTTTTTGAGACACCAAACAATTTCCGAATGTGTGTTGAGTTTTTGGCGTAATGTGGCTCCTTTAGATAGGACTTGAGATATTCGTACAGTTTGTTTAATGAGGTTTTGGTTCCTATTGCAATCAAAGTAAATTCATCATTTACATTGATGCCGACTTTTTTTACGGCGTCTGAGATCTGTGTAGTTGCCGCAAACCTCAACAGTATATCGGTTTGGAGCTTTTTCGAAAGCAATAGATTGTGTTTTTGTGCATAAAGCGAGAGCTTGATTATCTTTTTTGCATGCAACGGACTCAAAATGCACCTTGAAGATATTCCCTCAAGAACTAAGCTTGGGAATTTTAATCTGGTAGACTCTAAAAAGTCATAATTATGAGCTTTGTCGTATAATACCTCAAACAACTCGATGGTGTGATTGTCTATTTTGAATTGCATTCTTGATGCCCCACCATGAATTATTGGGATGATACTTACGACGTCATCTTGCCGCAAAACGGTGTTACGTCCATCTAATGCCGATGAGTCTACTCCGTTTACAGCGACTAGAATATTTTTGGTATCAAAATCTATCGTGTTTGTTGGCTTTATGGAAAGCAAATGAGACAGCATTGCGTCGATGGTTTTCCCATCAAGATCTGCACGAATCAGATCCGTATTAAATGATTTTTTTGCGCCGCCCAAAAGCTTGATTGTAATCAATTTATGGTCGGAAAAAACTAGTTTGGTTCTTCTGTTGTGTTTTCTACTACGATTTCTTGTGGTACCGATTCTTCCAT
>JBKBQK010000182.1:0-2202 GCA_046292705.1 Candidatus Nitrosotenuis sp.
GATGAGACGGCATTTCGATGACACCACATACCTTCAGAGAAACAAGTGTGAGACTGGGTTTTCCGTAATGAAAAGGAGGTTTGGCTCCGAGGTTCCATCATACAATGACTCAAAACTTTCAATGATTCAACATAATCTGAAACTTTACCACTCCGAGGTCCTATCATACAATGACTCAGGAGTTGCTGTACCGTGTTTTGGCTTACAACTGTCACAGAAGGTCATAATTTCATGCTTGATCTTGATGATTTCTAGGGAGCAAGTAATACATAATATTTATGTATTACATATAGCATAATATTACTAGCGATGGTAGAGACTGTAGTTACAGTAACGAAGAAGGGTCAGGCTACGATACCAAAGGAGTTAAGAGACAAGCACAAGATAGGGAAAAAGGCCCTTGCGGTGGACACGGAGGAAGGTGTGCTCCTCAAGCCGGTTCCAGACCCTCTGATGGAGAAAGGTTCTCTCAGAGAACTCTTCAGGGGCAAGACGTCCAAGGAACTAATCGACGAGGCCCGATCAGAGGAGGTCAAAAGAGAAAAAAAGTTGTTAAGAGATGGCAAATCAAGCAGTGAGCAGTAACATAGTACTTGATACACAAGCCCTGCTTATCCTCTACATGGGTGAGGATGGCTCGGAACATGTTGCAGGTTTGCTCAAACAGGTCCTTGATAGGAAGATCAAGGGATACATGAACGTCATCAACTTGGCCGAACTATACTATATCCTTGGCAGAAAGAGCAAGAAAGTGGCTGAAGAGAAGGAAAGAAACGTCAGGAGCTTTGGTGTAAAGATAGTTTCTGTAAAAGATAACGCATTATGGAAAGAAGCGGCCATGTTGAAAGCAAACCATTCGCTATCCTTGGCCGATGCTTTTGCAGCCGCAACAGCCAAAACTTTAAGGTCAAAGCTGGTTACCTGTGCAGACCCGGAATTCAATGGCATCGATAACGTCCAGATCGAAAGAGTGGGCGCAAGGTGGTAGCAATAAACCATGATAAATTTTTTATGAATTTTGTAGAATAAGATACAGAATTATAATTGTGATACGGATCAGTAACAATTTGCAAAATAAAATCTACGTTGTTCTAAGAACCCTTGAAAAGCGTTCGCAGCTTGAAAAGTCAAAAAAGATCTATGTGAACAGAGATCAAAGAATGCTTGCAATCACAAAGGAAACTGGAATGTTTTTTCATAACTTGCTTGTCAGCATTAAAGCAAGCCAAGTCCTTGAGCTTGGCACGTCAGTTGGATACTCTACTTTGTGGTTTGCCGATGCTCTGACTCAAAACCACAGAAAATCAAAAATCATTACAATAGAGCAAAACCCTCAGAAAATCAAAAGGGCAAAGAAGAATTTTGAGCGCGCCGGCGTTGCCAAGATGATTCAAATAAAGCATGGAAAAATACTCGATGTTCTAAAAAGCATGCCAAAAAACCCCCGATTCGATTTCGTGCTAATTGATGCAGATAAGGAAAACACCAAAAAATATTTTGATCTTGTGCTCCCCATGACCAAATTAGGTGGAATCATTGCGACTGACAACATGCTGTATCCTAAAAAATACCGTTTGCTCATGCACAAATACTCAAGTTACATTGCGAAAAAATCAAGTGTCCGCACAGCTACTCTGCCGTTTGGCAACGGAGAAGAGATTACAATCAGAATAAAGTAGTTAGTCCAGATCTTGTGCCATTTTTTTTATTTTGGCGGCTTCTGCTTTTACTTCTTTTTCTAAGATCTTCTTTTTTTGTTTGAGTTGTTTTACTTTGGCTGCCTCTTTTTTCTTTGCAGCAATAACTATTTTCTTTTTTGCTCTGATCTGTTTTTCTAGTGCTATCTTTTCTTTTTTTATTAATTTTAGCTCCGACTCGGCCAGCTTTATTTGCTGTTCTAGCTGAGTACGCTCTTGGAGTATTTTGTCAAGCAGTTCCTGCTCCTTGTTAACTTGAGAAATGGATGGTGATGCCTTTTGCAGTGTTGCCTTTTGTTCCTGTATCTTTACTGTAAGCAATGTTTGCTTTTGTTTTAATGCGGCAAGATATCTTTCATAATTTGAGATTGTCTTTAGTAGTTTTTCTTGTTGTTCGAGTCTTGCCTTTTCTTTTTTTACTTCCTCTTCGAGTTTTAGTTCCTGCGATTTGGTGGCTATCATGAGGCCTTCGTGTTCTGCTCGAATTGATTCTAGCTGTTCTTTT
>JBKBQK010000183.1:0-2199 GCA_046292705.1 Candidatus Nitrosotenuis sp.
TTACGTCCTGGCATAACTGGTGCAGATCTTCGTTGGTCTTTGGCTGACCGTAGCCGCCGCCAAAGACTATGATGTTTTTTGCGTAGCGGTATTCCCAGACCTCCTTTGGGATCTCTATGTGGCCTCCTTTGTCCAAGACGTACGAAAGCAGAGTTGACTCTGCGGTCCTAAATGGAACTGTATTTTTTGATTTGTTGACAAAGTCGATTACGATGTTTCCCACATTGCCCATGTCTTGAAGTGCGGCAATAATTAGCGGTTTTTCAATGGATGGCTCGCTTAGCTGCTTGAATTCCACAGTATTGTTTAGGTTCGTTTCCGATTAAAGGTTTGGTCATATTTCTCCACCGGTTCATAAAATTTGCTAAACTTTGGAAATTATTCATAAAAATAGTGAAGAGTTGCCCAATTTAGCAAAAATCTAGTTGTGGCGCAGTTTCTATGTTTGATTTTTTTGAGGCCGTTTTGGGAAGGTATGGTGGCTAAAAGATTCATAAACCGAAAAAACTACCTAACGGAGATCGTTGACGACCATGGCTAATTTTGGTACCTTGGAGTATGTACTAGACAAATTTTCTGGCACATGGAGCTGGAAAATTACAGGTGAACGAGCAGTCGCAATGGTTTCACGAATAATGCCACAGGCTTGGTATGGCGAAGGTGAGTACGAGGCAATAGTCCCAGATGATCCAAAACACATTCGCCAGATAAAGTGGATAATGGACAGGTACCCACTTGAGATACTCTCAAAGAATGTTTGGCAAAAAAAGCTGCCGCCTTCTGCAAAACAGGTCACAAAAAAGCCAAAAAAGATAGAACGACTCAATCTGGCAAACCCAGGAAAGCAGTTCAAAGGGACTTTGTTTAATTTTCAAAGGGAAGGATTAGATTTTCTGATTAAATCGTCTGGTAACGCGTTGCTTGCAGACGACATGGGGCTTGGAAAATCAGTAGAGACACTAGCGTATCTATCTACAGAAAAAGACGCATTCCCGGTATTGATTGTTGCCCCACTGGTTACACTACAAAACTGGCAAAGAGAAATTGAAAAATTCCTCAAAAGAAAGAGCAGAAACGGTAGGCTGCTTGAAAACGAACCACCTACTACCACCATAATACGCGTCGGAAAATCAGAAGAACTTGGCAAATTCGACTTCTACATAATTAATTATGAATTGTTATACAAAAGATACAAAGACTTGGCAAAACTAAACTTGCGAACCATAGTCTGCGACGAGGTGCAACATCTCAGATCAAAAACCACTCAAAAATACCACGCAGTAAAGAAACTAGCCGCATTAAGCTCCGTAAAATATAGAATTGGCTTGTCTGGAACTCCAATTTACAACCGCGGTTCTGAGATCTGGCCCATAGTTGATATCCTACGGCCTGGGCTACTTGGCAACTTCAAAGAATTTTGTGAGTATTTCTGCTACATTAATGAAAAAGGAAAGGCAATAGTCTTGGAAAACAAACGCGAATCACTTCGCCACATGCTGCAAAAACACGTAATGCTAAGGCGCAAAAAATCAGACGTGCTAACAGAGCTAAAAGAAAAAGTCAGATACAAAGAGATAATCGACACAGACATTAACTATTACAACACAGAACTGGAAAAGATCTGGAAGAAGCTAGAAGAGGAAAGAAAAGTGGCTCAGACTGCTTTTGATGCCTCCACGGCATATCAGAGAGCAATTCAAAGCGAAAGACAGGCTGCAGGAATTGCCAAATTACCACACGTGATCAACTTTGTAAAGAACATTATGGAAATAGAAGAAAGCGTAATTGTGTTTTGCCATCACAAATCTATTCACACGCTTTTGCATCAAAGTCTTGCAGAGTTCAAACCGGCATCTATAATCGGAGGCCAATCGGACAAGGACAGGCAAGCAAACATAGATGCTTTCCAAAACGGCGAAACAAAGCTCCTGATTGCAGGACTACGGGCAGGAAACGTTGGAATCAATCTTACTAGGGCTCATTACGTGATATTTGCCGAGCTTGACTGGAGTCCTGCCATACACTTGCAGGCAGAGGACAGATGCATCGAACAAGGCCAACTGGTAAATGTATTAAACAAAGGCTTGATTGAAATTGAAAAAGTCAAACTAAATGACAAGGTTTTGACACATCTTGGCAACTGGAAAAAAGTTCAAAAGATAATGAAAAGAGAGCATCGAGGTTTAATGACGGATATTA
>JBKBQK010000184.1:0-2167 GCA_046292705.1 Candidatus Nitrosotenuis sp.
GTAAAGGACAAGGATACACTGGAATCAACATGGGAAAAAAATACCGAGATTCTTGCACAAAAAGTGCTTGAAGGAAAAAAAGTAGTCTATCTTACGGTAGGCGATCCGTATCTTTACAGCACGTGGATATACCTACACCGCCAATTGCAGACAAAATACCCAGAGATCAAAATATCTGTGATTCCTGGAATAGTCTCGATGTTTACTTTTGCATCAAAGGTCGGGATCAGCTTGGCAGAAGGCGCCGAGACGATGGCAGTAATACCATCGTGTTATGATCTGTCCCGAGTCAAAGAGACTGCAAAAAACTGTGACACTATGATATTTCTCAAAGACGGCAGATATTTTGATCAGGTAATCAAACTGCTCAAAGAGGCCGGCTTTTCAGACGACTCGATCTTTGCTATAGGCCAAGATCTAGGAACGCCAAACGAAATAGTGCGCAAGATGAGACTTGGCGACGTAAATGAAAATACGATGACTACGAAATATTTTTCGATAATGGTGGTCAAGCGTGCCTAAGGTCTACTTTGTTGGGTGCGGCCCAGGAGATCCGGATCTGATCACACTCAAGGCAAAAAAATTATTGCAAAAAGCAGACGTTGTGGTGTATTCTGGTTCCTTGATTCCTCCTCAAATACTCAAAATATGCAAAAAAGCAAAGATGCACGATGCGTCAGGCCTTGTAAGAGAAGAAATTTTTGACATACTAAAGACAAACGCACAAAAAAATAAACTCGTCATACGACTCCATGACGGTGATCCTGCAATTTATGGTGCAATAAGGGAACAGACAGACAATCTGCAAAAAGAAGGAATAGAATGCGAAATAGTCCCAGGCGTGACTTCATTTTTGGCGTCTTCTGCAGCACTTGGCCTGCAGCTCACACTGCCTGGGGTTACTCAGACTATCATAATCACTCGTGCAGAAAAAAGAACCAAGGTGCCAGAGCAGGAACGTATCTCGGAGCTTGCCAAGCACAAAGCCACCATGATATTCTATCTGAGTGTACACCTTTTGCCAGACATAGTAAAAGAGGCACTCAAGGGGGGGTATCCCAGTTTGACTCCTGCAGCGGTGGTATACAAGGCAAGCTGGCCGGATCAAAAAGTAATCACTGGCACCTTACAGGACATAGTCAAAAAGGTCTGGGCAGAAAAGATAACGAGGACTGCCATCGTGATGATCGGGGACGTGATTCAGCCCAAGTCATACGAATATTCTAAACTATACGATAAGACGTTTAGTCATGGATATAGAAAGGCAAAGAAAACTCCATAGTGATATTTTACAAAAACTCAAATTAAAATAAAAAAGAAAAGATAGTAGGACTATCCGCCAGTACCGAATGTGCTTGTTCCGCCTATGTTAATGGTCCACTGTACCGTCAGCGAATCGTTGGGGTTCAGTGAAATCGTCTGGAACACCTGTCTTGCAAACATGGCGTCTGTATTGTCATTTCCGTCGGTTGCGTTGAACAGACCTGATTCGTTTACGTTTCTTGCACCATCAGCAGTGTTTGTGAATGTAGCTGACATCACTACGCTCGCTGTACCTGCATTGGAGCTACTTGTGGAATTGGTCCAACCGGTTGAGCCGACTACACCGAACTTTCTTGCAAGTCCATTCTCAAGACCGTATGATGTTGAGTTGTGCGGGTTGTATAGCTTGTAGTCTGTTGGCAATGGAGCAGGTGGCGTACCTGTTTGTGTGTTACTTACGTTTCCGATTGCAATCCACCTAAAGCCAGCATCGTTTGTACCTGTACACACATTGTTTCCAGCTGCATCACCACCAGTTGCTGCGAATAGTAGCTTTAGTGCGCAGTTCTCTCCACCGTTCACTATGAGGTTGTCAGATTGTCTGTATCCTAGTATGTTACCATCTGGATCGGTGTGTATCGTTGTCACATGTCCTGTTATCAATCCCGCGGTTCTTACACTAGTATTAGCATCAGAATTTGTTCCGATTAAACCAAAAATGGTTGAGCTAAACAATCCTGCTACTACTGTTAGTGCAACACCCAGGATGAGTGTTGTAGTACCTAATCTCATTAAAGGACTGATCTTTTTCAGCTATATAGCAATTATGGAATTTTGTCAAATAAAGTCGTGCCAATGTGGTAATTTTTAACTTGATACGCGTGCGCCATTTATATAAAAATAT
>JBKBQK010000185.1:0-2135 GCA_046292705.1 Candidatus Nitrosotenuis sp.
GTTGGGATTTGGTGCCATGAGATTCCCTACCTTGAACAACGATGAATCACAAATTGATGAAGAAAAAGCGATTGAAATGATCAGATACGCCATTGATCACGGTGTCAACTACGTTGATACGGCATATCCTTATCATAGAGGGAAGAGTGAGTTAGTAGTTGGAAAGGCTTTGAAAGATGGTTACAGAGAGAAGGTCTTTCTTGCCACCAAATCGCCTGTGTGGCAAGTAGAAAGATACGAAGATTTTGAAAGATTTTTGGATGAACAGTTGGAAAAACTTCAGACTGATCATATTGATATGTACCTTATGCACGCACTCAATAGGGAAAGATGGCAGAAAATAAAGGCGTTGGGGTTCTCCCAGTTCTTCGAAAAGGCAAAGGCGCAGGGAAAGATTAGATTTGCCGGTTTTTCTTTTCATGATAAATACCAGATCTTTAAACAAATCGTCGATGAATACAATCACTGGGATTTCTGTCAGATTCAACTAAATTACATGGATATTGACTATCAAGCTGGTCTGAAAGGTTTGAATTATGCCTCATCCAAAGGCATGGCTGTTGTGATAATGGAACCTCTCAAGGGTGGAAAACTTGCAAAGCTTCCAGATAGAGTCATGGACATCCTCAACAGAAATGGAAAAGGTTGGTCTGCGGTGGAGTGGAGTTTAAGGTGGCTTGGCAATCTTCCACAAGTATCGGTCATCCTGAGTGGAATGAGTACTCTGGGGCAAGTGAAAGAAAATGTCAAAATCGCAGACTGGCTGATAGAAAATGCTTTGGCTCAAGATGATCTTGAAGTGATCCAGGTGGTAAAGAAAACGTTGGAATCTTTTGCAGTGATAAATTGTACCGAGTGTGGTTACTGTATGCCATGCCCAAACGGTGTAGATATTCCTGCAAACTTCAGATTATACAATGAAGCTATTATGTTCGAGAATATGGAAGATTCAAGGGGAATATACAAATGGTTTGAAAGTCAAAAGATATCGGCATCTTTTTGTGTAGAATGCGGCCAGTGTCTGAGCAAATGCCCTCAGAAATTAGAGATTCCATCACTCCTCAAAAGGGTCCACAGAGAATTCACCAATACAAGGTGAAGTTCAAAGTGACTGTACCTCACATTTTTTATATCCTGTCACATTTTCAGTGTGGCGACTTTCTTTTGCCAATTAAATGGGCACAGTTCTTATTAAAATTTCCCTTGACAAATTTTTATATCTAAAGAACTTGAGAGACACGGACAGGTTATTTTTAAAATTATATGGCTTGACAGAGCCATAGGTAAAAATGATAGAAGCAATTCAAGTCAAGGGAAAGTTTCAACTTTCGTATTTAATTAAACAAGAGAGCTTGGAGATAGACACTATAAAGGATGCAAGATGTTGAAAGGGATTGTCTGGTTGGATTATAAATACGATATCAATAGATGAAATATTCGTAGTGGGCAAGAGATTGCGCAACAAAAATTATCCATCACTGTAGCTGACTAATATTGTTTAAACTGGCTCCGGCGGAGGGACTCGAACCCCCAACCTAGTGGTTAACAGCCACCCGCTCTACCGGTTGAGCTACGCCGGAACAGTTTCTAAGGATCATTTTATCAAAGCTCTGATACTTTTCAAGTGTCCAAAATGTGAATAAAAGATTAAATTGCACTGCGTACAAACCTTGTGATGGCACGAATCAACCAAATCGTTACGACAGCCCAGACTGCTATTATAACAATGGTTATCTTTCCAAATCGCTTGTCCAATTGTTTCTGTTGAATCTGCGCTTTGTATTCCTGGAAAAGTTCTCTTGGTATAGATTTGAGCGCCATACTTACCAAGGTCGGCACTATTAATATATCATCTAACTGTCCCAGGAATGGTATAAAATCTGGTATCAAATCTACGGGACTCAATGCATATCCCACTGCGATGCTAATCAGTATTTTTGCCTTTCTTGGCACACGTTTATCTTTACGCATCAAGTACAGAGCTGTAACTGCCGAGTTTAGTTCGGAGATTTTCATTCCTTGATCACGGCTTCTCTGCCCTGTTTTGAAGAGACTCCTGGATTCTTTTTTTCTTTATCTCCAAGAAATGTTTGAGTGTAAGCAGGCTCTGCGTCATATCCTCATCGACTACAAAG
>JBKBQK010000186.1:0-2127 GCA_046292705.1 Candidatus Nitrosotenuis sp.
TTGCTTGTGACTTTGACTAGTTTAACAGATTTTTCATTGTTTTTGATTTTGATTGGCTCCAGGATGTGACCGGATTTTGGAACGAGCCTGTAAACATCAGACACGCCATCCAGTTCAACTACGTCCATTAGTCCAATGCCGTGATGGATTGATTTTCTTGTGACGCCGTCAACTTTGACTTTGCCGTTGTAAATTGCATATTCTGCCTCACGTGCGGTTGTGACTAGTTTGAGTGTGTCTCTCAAAAATACAAGCGATGGAATGGCATAGTGCTTTGAGTGTGCACCAGGCCTTACCGTTGTGACGAATCTAGGCTTCTTTCTTGAGATGCCCCAGAACATTGGAGCCATTTGCCTTTTGAGTTTCTTGCTTCCTGCTATCCTTGGCATTACTTAACCCCCTTTTTTGGTTTAGATTTGTCTTTTTTCTTTGCTTCTTTTGGTTTTTGCGATTTTTCTTTTGACGTCGTTGTCTCTTTTTTGACTGTTTTTGGTTTTTCTTGTTTTTCTTGTTTTGGTTGTTGTTTTTGTTCTGGTTTTGCTTCCGACTTCACTTCCTTTGGTTTCTCTTCCTTTGGCTTTGCTTCCTTTGGAGGTTTGGGGTTTTTGCCTTCGAGTTTGTTTTGTCGCCATTTGTCTTCAGTGTTGATGTCTGTTACCAAGAGATTTGATGTGTGAATGAAAACGTCCAAGTTTCCTCCTTTGAGTTTTTCTTTCTTTATTCCCTCAACTGCTGCTCCGTTTTTCTCTGTGGAAATTTTGGTAATTTTGCCTGTGACCCCTTTGAATTCACCGCGCATGACGCGCACTGTATCGCCTTCTGTAACTCTGATGCTCCTTCTGTTGTATTTTTGTTGTAGTTCCTTTGAGAGATGGCTGCACATCTGTTTGCTTCGTGTGAAAAGCGTAGCGCCGTAAATTGTTCTGTTTCGAATAGTCGTAGGCTTCATCTCATACCACCATTGATGCCAAGTTAGCTACTCTTGGCCATTTTTCTGAAGCTTCTGCTGCAACTGGTCCTTTGATGTCGGTTCCCTTGATTTCCCCTTCAGGTGTTACAAGAACAGCTGCATTGTCTTCAAAAGATACACGAACTCCGTTTAGTCTACGAATTGGATATTTTTGTCTAATTATCACTGCACCAAAGATCTGTTTTCTTAATTCTGCTGGTCCTTTCTTTACTACTACGTTGACAAAGTCCCCTACTGCGGCTGCTGGGTACCTCGAGGTTCTTGTTTTTGTGTGCTTTACCATGATTATTTCAAGAATTTTTGCTCCCGTGTTGTCAGCGCAGTTGATTCTTGCTCCAACTGGGAGTGCCCTTGTGACATACGGTCTGAATTCCTGCACTCCTTTTGCAGATACTGCACGACTTTTTCCTGCGGACATTTTATGACTTGGCCTCCACTACCACGAATGAAACGGATTTAGCAATTGGTCTACATTCTGCAGCTACGACTACCGTGCCTTCTTTGATCTCAAGTTTTGATGATTTATATGCATGAATTGTGCTTTTGCTTCTTGCATATCTTTTTGTCTTTGTGATGTACAGCGGATTTTCACGTTGAATTACGACTGTGTTCTTATTTTTTGCGCTAACTACTTTGCCCTCAAAGAGCTTGCCTCTGATGCTGAGTGGTTTTCCGTTGTCCATTACGATGCCTTTGTATGTTTGTTTTTGCTCGGTTTCTTTCATGCTTTCACCTTTAGTCTATCTTCTGGCCTTTTTGCGAGGGTATTGCCATCAATTAAGAGGTCTTGTCCATTTAGTGTAAATTTCCAAATGTTGTGTTGTTTTGGAATCATTTTGAAGCCGCGTATGGTCTGAAGAGTGAACATCGACTTTGTCTCATCAACTATCTTTCCTTCAAGTCCCACGATGAATTTGTTTGTTGATTCAACTACTTTGGTCTGCAGTCCTATCAATTCGTTATTCACCAGATATCCCATCATTTTTGCTTCAACTCGTTTAATCTTGTGAGCATGCGTGCGACTTCTTTTCGCATTGCTCGGATTTTGCCGCTTTCTTTGCGCAGTGTTCCTTTTGCTGCGTCTGTCCTTAGCTTTGCAAGCTCGACTCGAGCTTGTTCTAGTCTTTGTTTAAGATCAAGTTCGTTTAACTCTCGAA
>JBKBQK010000187.1:0-2124 GCA_046292705.1 Candidatus Nitrosotenuis sp.
ATGATGATGCAAAACCTACTCACGTGGTCTCGATCATCCGTGATGTATTTAGAACAGACTACATTCCTACCCAATTCAAAGATCTCCCAGAGCGACAAATAAAAAAAGCGCAACTCGAAATAAAGAAAAAAGTCTTTGGTAAAGAAAAAAAACAAAACGTCTCAAGTAGTGCCTAGACTTCAGAATATCAAGGAAGGAAATTCTACAAAAAGAATGCAGTTTTTTTACGATTATGATGATGAAAACGCTCAACTACAAATCAAACCTGCTGCCTTATCGTTTTTTCATGAAAACTACTCGGTTTTGCTGAAATTGGTGATCCTAGAGTGGCCAAATTTCTTGAACGAGTCAATACATTGCCTAGATTGATTGCAAAAATAGAATCTGCGGAAGTAAAACGCCGCCCCTTACAAAGATATGTCAAAATATTTAGAGATTTTAGGTGCTGTTTTTACTGTAATACCTACTTGATGTCTCAGAAACACATATTGACCATTTTATTCCTTGGTCATATGTCTTTGAAGATGAATCGTGGAATTTGGCGTTGGCTTGTAGCAAATGTAATCTACGTAAACACGATTCGCTTGCAGGATCAACTTTTCTTGATAAGCTGATCGAAAGAAATAGAATGTATCAAAACAAAATAAACGAATTAAAAAAATCCCTTTTAAAACTTGATTCAGGGAAAGGATGAGAAAAAGAAATCGATCATCACTACAAGAATTGTGAATTGCATGGCTTTTCTGAAGTAAGATTGCCATAAATAAGGTCTACAACCGTAGAACAGCTTTGTAATTTCGAATTTTGTCATCTAATTTAAATAATTTCAACATATGTTCAATTTTGCTTCTGTATTCTCACAAACGTTCAAACAAAAGATGATCAGCTTTATTGATTTGCGTAGCAACGTATCAATCGGGATAGTATCAAGTAAGAAAACGTCGATGCGCTCGTACCGGGTCGATGGGCAGGGAACTTTGGTTCCATAGCACTACTTGCAATACTATCCTATTTTCGTTTAACTTAAAGTTGTTTACTATTTTTGATATTTGATCTATTTTTTAAATAAATTTAATTCAGGTTGATATGCAGTTTAAACAAATTTTAGTAATTTTAATAAAATGTATTATATTTGTTTGATACAAAGTAAAGTAGATGAAAAGCGCAAAAATTCTCTGCGTACCAGATAGTCCTTTCGGTGATTCGCTTGATTAGCGGCGCAGAAATCTACAGAATGGCAAAGACCGGTTGCGTTGCTGGGCTGGTCGGTGGCTTTGCGCTTTTCAGCTCATTTTTCTGGATAGACAGCGAGATCGAAGTACCGTTTGGTACGTTCTACAAGGCGGTCGGAACGGTCGTAGGCCTGCACGACCTTTCGGCCATCGCATTTGGATTCTTTGCACACATGCTCACAGCTTCGTTGATTGGCGCAATCTTTTGCATCTGCTCAAAGATGCACCGGCTCTTGGCGATCTCAAGTGTGCCAAAGGGGATAATCGGCGGTGCCGTGACTGGCATTCAAGTATACGTCATCTTCTTTATGCCAATTACACTATACGTGATGTTTCCTATGATCAGCTCGCAAGCGTCAGGTCAGTTTCTGACCACCGAAGATGACATGAGGATTGCACAGATCCTAGTGCAAACGTATGACAAAATTCTGTGGGGCTCACTTGTACTTCACATTCTGTACGGTGCCGTGATGGGACTGTTCAGCTCAATTATGTTGTATGAGGAGTATCACATGAAGGAAAAACCAAAAAAGGAAAAAAAGGAATCCTGGAAAAAACTTGAGAGTGAACACTGGCCATCCACATGACCATGACCTCTCATCTCTCTTTTTCAAAGAGGGCGCAGATTGGCTGCGTTGCAGGCCTAACTGGTGGCTTTGCCATCTTTGTGAGCATATTTGTAATTGATTTGGGACTTGGAGCACACGGAGCCTTCTACAAAGTAATCGGCTTTGCTGCAGGACTAGATGGAATTGTGGCCACATTGTTTGGAATGGTCTTGCACATGCTTACTGCCTCACTCATTGGAACAGTCTTTGGACTAGGATCAGGCCTGCACAAAATCCTTGACATTCACTCAATCAAAAAGGGCGCACGTGGGGGTATATCAACA
>JBKBQK010000188.1:0-1630 GCA_046292705.1 Candidatus Nitrosotenuis sp.
CCCACCCTGCGTCTTTTGTGTCAATTGCCAAAAACCCAATGAGATTTTCATCTTTAAGCATGTCTTTTAAAATATCTACATGAAAATGATCATCGCATCTATACAAGAATGTGGAAAGATCTTTTGGTGGTTCTATCTCCCAAACTTTGATCACTTCGCTTCCAATTGGTCCTCCGCCTTCTGGTGGCAATGCTCCACAAAAGATCACCAGGCCATGTTCTGGTGTGTTTTTGTACAGCTTCAGTCTTTGTTGAACTCTTGAAAGAGCATCAACTACATGGGTTCTGGTAAGATCAGACTTGATGTTGTCTGCAGTGCCCTGTTCTTCTCTTAGGTTGTTAATTACCATGTGTAGTTGTTTTCCCTTTGGTATGTATACAGAAATGAGCTCCGTTCCTCTTCCGGAGATGCGTGATAGCTCATCTAATGTCTTTTTTATTTTGTAAATTTTAACAGAGTCCTGTTTTTCTATGTTGATTTTACCCATTATCTCCAACCACCATTACTTCAATATTAAGAAGTTTTGGAACAAATTTCCAGATTGGAATGAATTTTTTGCATAAAATACCGCACAAGTAATTAATCAAGGCAATGATTGTGAGACGTGGAAAACCAATCAGAGCCATACTGTATTGCAGCAGAAGATTATCCTAAGCTTTTGCGGTACCGTGTGACTGAGCAGGGTTTCTACCACATCGAAGATTTGGTTTCGGAGATCTATCTTGAAGGCAGAAAAGTCTCGATGCGAAAGTTGGTCAATTTAGGACTATTGCTCAGAGTCAATATGTGTCAGACTACAAACATGGAAAACGAAAGTCTTTTTCAAGACGTCTCAAAAAGAGCAAGAAAATTTGGTGGCGTTGAGCAAAAGTACGTTGCAGAGTGTATAAAGACGATGGCGTTAAGAGGCTTTTTGGAGTCAAATCCAAAATACGACAAACACATAGCGCTGGAGTTAAGACAAAACGGACTACATTGAATCAAGCGTATTTCTGAATACATCTATTGGCTGATTGCCAGTTATCTTGACTATTTTATCGCCAGCTATGATTAGAAAAGATGGCGTCGCATTAATTCCGATTTTTTGCCCAAAGTCGTATGTGTTAATCACTTGCTGCCTATATTTTCCAGAATCAAGACAATCACTAAATCTTTCTAAATTCAAATCTGCGTCGTGTGCAAATTCTATCAAAGATTGTTTGTTGATCCAGCCTGTTCTTTCTCCACCCCAGTTATTGTACAACTCATCGTGGTACTTCCAAAACTTTCCTTGCTCGTTTGCGCAGTGTGCAGCTTCGGCTGCCAAGACAGAGTCTTCGCCATTTAGCGTAAAATCGACAAATACCAGTCTTGCTTTACCAGATTCAATATATTCTTCAGTTAACGTGCCTAGGTTAGATTGGTGAAATTTGTAGCAAAATGTACATTGATAATCTCCAAACTCGATAATAGTAATTGGTGCTAAAACAGAGCCGTGCGGTGGTGAACCAATGTCGAGCAGTTGTTGAAAGGTGAAGTCATTTTGTGTATCTTTAGGATTTGCGAAATAAACAACAGCAAAGATTCCTGCAATAACCCCAATTATCGCAGGTATTGTAAGGTAATATTTTGCCATGATTTGACACTAGTT
>JBKBQK010000188.1:1640-2115 GCA_046292705.1 Candidatus Nitrosotenuis sp.
AGTTGGACTCTTCAAATAGTTTGCTGTTACTTACCGTGTGTTGCAAGTGTCCACAAGGCCGAATTTTTTGCAGCAATTTCTGCTACAAATGAATCGTTTGCGGCAGCAATTATTATCATGTCCCCATTCTGCGGCCTCAGTTTATCAAGTAAGGTATCTCTAGTTTTAGGATCGTCGGCAAGGCAATCTACATGTTCGTTTGGAAATACAAATCTGTCTTCTTTGTACAACAACGTCGTCGCACCTAGTGCGCCGTACAATATGGCATAATCTCTCTGCTCCATTCCGGTTTTGGTGGCAAAGCCATATTTTTTTAAAATTACGGCATGATTGAATCTACCTTGTGCTATCTTGCATTTTTTAATTTCTGATTCTGCAGAAATAACGTCTAGTAGATTTTTGATATAGGTTTGTCCTTTATTGGTAAGAAATGTTCCAGACTTTGTCGAGCCTATCATTGTTTCTTCTCTTAGAT
>JBKBQK010000189.1:0-2086 GCA_046292705.1 Candidatus Nitrosotenuis sp.
GCCTTGCCTTGGAGCGTGACATCATCCTTCCTGCGCCGTGTGCAGTGGAGCCAAAGCTAAGGCTCATCGAGTTTGGCTTGCCCAAAAGTATCCATGACCCAGTTCCCATAGAACCTGGAATGAGAACCGGTTGACCTATGTCCCTGTATTTTTGAGGTATCTCGTCGCGGTTTGCAGGGAAAGCCCTCGTTGCACCCTTTCTGTGAACCACGACTGGTTTTTCTTTTCCATCGATTTTGTGTTTTTCTACTTTGGCTATGTTGTGTGCCACATCATAAACCAGTTTCATCTCTAAATCTGATTCTGATTTTTTGAAGACACGCTCAAATGATTTTCGCGTCCAGTGTGTGATCATCTGTCTGTTGCTCCACGCAAAATTAAGTGCTGCAAACATTGCTTTTCTATATGATTCGCCTTCTTCTGAAGTATTTGGTACGCATGCAAGTTCCCTGTCCGGAAGCGAAATATTGTATTTTTTTAGGGCCTGCTCTGAAACACGCAAGTAGTCGCTACAAATTTGGTGACCAAAACCCCTTGAACCGCAATGAATCAGGACAGTCACGCTACCTTCCTGAATCCCCATCCTTTGTGCTGCTACCTCGTCGTAGACCTTCTCTACCCTTTGCACCTCAAGAAAGTGATTACCAGAGCCCAGGCTTCCAAGTTGTGGTGCGCCCCTTTTTCTTGCGGTGTTTGAGACCTTGTTTGGATCTGCATTTCTCATTTGGCCATTTTCTTCACAAACATCTGCATCATCTGTTGTACCATAACCATGCTCTATTGCCCAGTTGACACCCCTTACTAAGACCTCATCCAGTTGGGAATAATTTAACTTGACTGCACCATGAGAACCCACTCCAGATGGAATAGAGTTGAAAAGATCTGTGACAAGTTCTTTTAGCTTTGGTCGTACCTCTTTTTCGCTTAAATTCATTCGTAATAGCCTTACACCACAGTTAATGTCATATCCTACACCACCAGGACTTATCATTCCTTCCTGCGCATCCATTGCAGCAACACCACCTACAGGGAATCCGTAGCCTTCGTGTCCATCGGGTAGAACAATGGCATGGCCTTGTATTCCCGGAAGAGTTGAAACGTTGATTGCTTGGAGTATAGTCCTGTCCGTCATCATTTTTGAGAGCAGGCCCTCATCTGCATAAATTGTGACTGGGACCTTCATACCTTTGTTAGAGTCTACATCTATTTGGTATTCCATGTCTCTGATTTTTTTTGGAGAAAGTGATGACATTACCCCTAAGACGTCTTGCCAGATAATTTAAACCATATACTAGAGTGGATGGTTTAATGCGATTTAGTAAGTGAATAAATTCAAAATAAAAAATTGAGAAAAATTGGTTAGTGAGCCTATGTTTTGTATGTTTTTTTTACGAACTCTAGTGCCTTTTTAGCTTCTATCTGCTTTAACTTTGTTTTAATTTGTTCTGACTTGCTAAATGATTTTTTTTGCTCTGAGTTGTCTGAGTATGATTTTTCCATGGTGGTTTTTTGGAATGTCTTTATTCCGTAGCTTTTTGGCGATAGTTTGTCGTCGTTAGTTGCTTTTCTTGCCTCTGCTGGTGATACCGTTGCAAATATCAGCGAAGTTGTAAGAATTACGATTATGGCAGTTGCTTTAATTGTCTTCATTAATTCACCTCCTCTTGTGATGCGTTGACATTTTTGATGCCGTCCCGAAATCAATTCCCAATTTTGTAAGAATCCAAGGAGATTCACTTTGTGTCTCTAGATCTTGTTTGATTTGCTTTCATGATGATTATTATAACACCATAATATTATATGATATCCATCCGCATACGGTGTGCCTTTATTTTATCAAACGATAATTTTTTGGTGATTATGGTATCAGATTATTCTTAACTTAAGGCCCTGATATTTTGAAACATCGGGAAGGTATTCTATTTGTATGTTTGAAGACGATTTTGCTTTTATTTGCACCGAGTGATCATAGCATTTTCCTGCCTGAAGTACTTTACTTGAGGTTGCAACAAATTGTTCAATTTTGGATGTGACCAAATAAGCAGGTTGAACGACTGACTGTTTGTCTGGACATGTCCTAAACTTG
>JBKBQK010000190.1:0-2038 GCA_046292705.1 Candidatus Nitrosotenuis sp.
AGGTAGTGTCAAGATAATAAAAGAACTCAACAAAAAAAACATTAGCTGCATTGCAAGTAAGAGAGCATCTGAGATCTACGGCGTCCCCACAATCATAGAAGGAATAGAAGACAACACAAACAACTACACTCGGTTCTTGGTTCTCTCAAAGACAAAAGCATCACAAGGAGACAAGACATCAATTATCTTCTCCGTAAAACACGAGGCAGGAACACTCTACAACATACTCCGAGAATTCAACGAATACAAAATAAATCTCACAAAGATAGAATCAAGGCCTAACAAAAGCACACCGTGGGAATACAACTTTTATGTTGATTTCGATGGATCACAAGAAGAACCAAAAATCGCAGAACTCTTAAAAAAGATCAACAAAAATTCACTTTTCCTAAAAGTTCTTGGCTCTTACAAAAAAGCAAAGCTTCCCTAGAAACCCTTTGGCTTGCGTACACTAAAGCCTGCACTAAATCCGATTATCACCACACCTGCTGTGAGTACCATGATGTGGTAAGTAAATAGTAGTGGGTCTGTGTTTTTCTCAAAGGTGCCACGAACAGAAAGCTCCGATTGCCCCGTGTTTTGTATTTCGATTCTGTTTGTGCCTTCTTCTAACACATACCAGTCAAAAGAGATCTGTTTTTTGAAATCCTCATCTACCTGGATGCCATCTGCAGGAGTTTGTAGTTTGATGTGGAATGAGTCTCCTGTCACATTAAAGTATTGGTGTGCGCTTTTTGGTGCAACAAACTGGTAAGTGATGGAATCTTCAACAGGGATTTTTTCTTCAAAACCAATTGCCTGAAGTCCAATTGAGGTGACAATTGCATACAGCCCTATCGCAACGATTGCGGCACCAACACCAATTCCAATCATAGTAGTTTTAGTGAGCATGAGATTTAGTTTACAGTGCACAGTAAAAAACTTACATCAAGTCTACGTCGTGAGGCTGGCTTTCGGCAAATCCTGCCCTGGACATTTTTATAAACTCGGCATTTTGTTGCATTTGTGGTATTGTTTGGGCACCGCAATAACTCAGTCCTGAGCGCACGCCTCCCGCAAGTTGTTTGATAATGTCTGTGACTGTTCCCTTGTATGGCACCATTGCCTCGACACCTTCTGCGACGTAATCATTGAGGTCTTCGTTGATTGCAACTGTGCCAGTCTCTTTTGATTTTCTGCCAAGGGCTGCATAAAATGAAGCCATTCCCCTGTAGATTTTGTATCTTTTGCCATTTTTCATCACATAAGAGCCTGGGCTTTCATCGGTGCCGCCAAACAGACTTCCAATCATCACAGTAGATGCACCTGCTGCCAGTGCCTTTGTCACATCGCCTGATGTCCTTGTTCCACCGTCAGAAATTATTGGAACGTCATATTTTTTTCCTATTTGTGCGCAGTCATAAACTGCGGTAAGCTGCGGTACGCCAGAACCAGTAATGACTCGCGTTATGCAGATAGAGCCAGAGCCGACGCCTACCTTTACTGCATCTACACCAGCTTTGATGAGATCTTCTGCCCCTCTTGCTGTTGCAACGTTTCCTGCTATTAACTCGCAGCTTGGAAATGCCTTTTTGATATGGCGAATAGTATTGATTGCGTTTTCGCTGTGGCCGTGTGCTATATCAACGACGATTACGTCTGCGTCGGCTTCAAGAAGGGCCTCGGTTCTTTCCATAAAGTCACCTTTGACACCCACTGCAGCGCCCACAAGCGGCCTTCCCTTTTTGTCCTTTGACGCATTGGGATAATTCTCATTGTGGGTGATGTCTTTACTGGTTATGAGCCCCCTTACTATGCCCTTTTCGTCAACTAGTGGTAATTTTTCAATTCTGTGTTGCCGCAGAATCTCTTTTGCCTCACCCAGCGAGATCCCAGGTTTGGCGGTAATGACGTCTTTTGTCATCACATCTTTGACACGCTTGCTTGGATCTGATTCAAATGTGACATCGCGCCCAGTTAGGATTCCTGCAAGCTTTGAATCCTCGACTACAAGTAGTCCTGATACTCCTTTTTCGTGCATGTACTCTATTGCCTCCCT
>JBKBQK010000191.1:0-2028 GCA_046292705.1 Candidatus Nitrosotenuis sp.
TAGCCATCCATGCCATCACTGATTTGTTGTGCGTAGGCAGTGGACAGTACGCCTGTAGCTGTTGCGGCAACTGCTATCACAAGTAATAGAGCATACTTGTGATTCCTGTTCCTCATTGCACGATTGAATAGGTGAAAATTATTTAAGGATAGAGAAGTTTTGACTCGAAAAAATGTAAATTGTTAAATAGACATATTCTAAGATAATAACATAAAATCAAAGAATTATGTTACTACTGAGGTGGGGTTGATTAGACTTGGTATCTTTGAGACATTCAAGACAAAAGATGATCTTACAGGCGAGGCACTTCGCCAGCGTGCCATAATTGTGAGTCTTGCAACTCAGAGCAATCCTGCGCAGACTACGAGAACTGCGATAGCGCAGCGAATTGCGCAAGACAGCGGAACAGTCTGGAAAAACATCTATTCTGGAATATTTCGCGACCTCGATGAGATCTTGATTCCGCTTGGAATTGTCGAAGAGACCGGTAGACTCCCACTAAAGCGTGGCCCAAAAGCACTGCAGGAAAAGGGGGTTCCATACTATCAGCTTACAAGCAAGGGACTCTTGGTCGCACTTGCTCTGGATGAGATTATTGGCAGGGAGAAGATTCTGGAGAGATTTTTTGCTCAACACAAGGACATAGACGGTGAGTTTGTAGAGCAGATCGAGATCCTGGCAAAGTTTGCCTCGCGTTTTGTGTTTTCTCTATTCAAGAGTTACGTTAAGGCTTATTGCGATGGCAAACTCGAAGATCTGCTGCCTTTTGACAAAAGACGCTTCCTCCAAGTATCAGACGAGTTTATCTTAACCCAAAAAGAGTTCCTTGAAAGCTTCATAGCGATGTCAAAGTCGGAAAAAGAAAAAACGCTTGGTTTTCTCAAAAGCGTCGGCTGAAGTTACAAAAATCTCCAAACATTAAAATCCGTTGCAAATTGGTGCCAGATTAATGGGTTCTGGTGGCTCACAAAGAGTTTTTGCCTCAGTCAAGTCGTACAGCCAGAGAGGCAAACTTCTCTCAAAGGCAGAATTGCAGACTCTGGCAGAGTCACGCGATCTGGACGAGCTCATAACAAGAATAAAGAACACCAAGTACGCAGACGCCGTCTCAAAGATAAACAAGCCGTTTACCGCGGCAAAGATCGAGTCCGCCCTCAGAAGCGAGCTTGCAGACATACATTATTCCATTTCAAAGACGGCAGGACGATCCGCAGTTCTTGACGCGTACTATCTCAAATTTATAATTTCCAATCTGAAGATGATTCTAAAGGGAAAGGCGCTAAACAAGTCTCAAGAAGAAATAGAGCAACACCTCAATTTGCATGCAGAAGAGCTCATAGGTCAGCGCGATATCGTCCTCAAGGCTCTTGTCTCAAAGGATTTGGAAGAGGCGGTAGCCAGCTTAAATACGATCGAGTTTGGGGAAGAGATGGCAAAGGCAGTCACCATATACAACGACAAAAAGAACATCCAGGTCTTTGATGTCTTTTTGGATAAGATCCTCTATCAACAGCTTGGCCGCGCAGTAAGAAACACTAGAGATAGAGAGCTCATCAGACTAGTCGGAATGGATATTGATTTTTACAACATACTTTCGATTTTACGTGGCAAATTCTGGGGGTTGGATGAAGAACAAATACAACACCTGATAGTTACACATACACCAAGTATACCACGTGATCTGTTAGGAAAGATGATCTCGTCTGATTCAGTAAAAAGCATCTTTGATGAGCTTGCTGCAACAAGATACCGCGACCTGATTCCACAGACAGAAGACGAAATTGAGGCCATCTCACAGTTTGAGCACTCTTTTGAGATGGCAATCTACAAAGCGGTAAACAGGTCGTTTACCAAAATGTTCAACTTTTCCACCATAATAGGGATCACAAAGCTGACTGCTTACGAGGTAAGAAACATTGCAGCAATCGCATTTGCAGTAGAGCAAAAGATCCCGCCACAGACTACGATGTCTAGGCTGATAGTTGAACAGGAATAAATTCAATAAATATATGGAAGTAGCCGCCAAAG
>JBKBQK010000192.1:0-2025 GCA_046292705.1 Candidatus Nitrosotenuis sp.
TAAGACCAAACAATATTTTGAGCGGCAATCGCTTACCTAGCTTTCTTGTTACATAATATACTGCTAATAGTGTGCCAAGGCCAACAACGAATCCAAAGCCAACATACAACTCCATATATTTTGCAAAACCAAACATGGCTTCGTAGAACAAGATGGTTTCAAAACCTTCTCTATACACAGTAAAGAATGACAACATTACAAACACTACGACGCCACCTGTCGTTGATGCCTGCCATACTTTGGCCTTTACAAACTCCATCCATTTTTTATGTTCTATTTTGTTTAGTATCCAAAAGCTGACATAAAACAAAACAGCTGTTGCAGAAAGCGCAGCAATTGCTTCAATTAATTCTTTGTTTGCGCCAGATATTTCGATCAGAAATGACGCAACATACCAAGTAATTGCAGTAGCGCCAATTGCAATTACTATCCCATAATAAACATAGGGTTTGAATCTGGTATTTCTTGATGCTTCTAGATATGTAAGAATTGCACCAAGAATCAATACGGATTCAAGTCCTTCTCTGAAAATCACCGCAAATGATGATGTAAATGCGATTGTTGGTGCGAGTTGTCCTGTTCCAGTCACAAGTCGTTCTGATTCATCAAGGCTCCGTCTTATCTTAATTGTCGTTTCTTCTACCTTTTCATAATCGGCCTGTTGATTAATGAGGTTTCGAAGCTCTGCAAACTGAATTTCAACTTCAAGCGTAAAATCAGGGTCTATTGTTCGCAACGGGATTTCCACATTTTCATAACTGTCCAGATAGGCGGTTCTAGCTGATGTAAAAGCTGCTTGGTAGTTGCCTTCTTTGTATTGGACCAGCATGGTTTGCAGAGTGGCACGAATAAAATCAATCTCGCTCATGACACCGGATTTTTGATCACTTGTGGCAGAGCCCATCGGTTTTAGTTCTTTTTGTGCGACACTTGCTGTGGTTGTTTGGGGTGGAGCACGTTGAATACTTGCAACCATTCGTTCCGCGTTTTCAAGATCCTTTAGAATAGGATCATTGATGAATGCCTCAATTTCTTCAACTGTTCTCTTCTCCCTAATCATGTCCCTCAGCTCTTCTCTCATGTTTATCTCCATAGTGTGCAATAGATCCGCATTAACTATCTCTATGTCTGCTTCTAGGTATTCAAAATTATCGAGGTATGCAGCGATTACAAACTCTTCGGCTTTTTCGTAATTGTTATTTTTTAATTCAGATATGGTTTGTGCATACAGCTGTCGTATGGTGTTATACAAATTGCTGTGATCAGTAACTATGGCATCGGTTCCAGTCAAATCGCGCTGAATTGTGGTAATTAGTTTACCAACTGAAACAAAATCCTTTTTGTCTGCTAATTGTGATTTCAAATCTGTAAAAAACGCCTCAAGCTCTCCTTTTTGTCTTTGGTCAAATGACGAATCGAAATTAAAAAGATCAATTGATCGGTCTACAAGTGATGTTGTAATGACATATCTTTCATGATCATTTTCAGATATTGCTACTTGGTAATTTTCATCTGCTATCGCAAGTAAGTTTGATACTACGATTGGTGTTTGTTGTGATTCTACAAAATCGTCAAAATGCTGTTCGATTTGGGCTATATCTGATAGTGCTACGCTTACACTTTCTGGGTTTTGAATCTTAGCTTGAACATCTATCATTAACAGGTGAAGATCGTCTGCAAATTCCACACCTGATTGTCTCAGTGTGTGGAGTTGTTGTCCATAATAATCATTAGTAAATTTTGAATATTTTTTTGCACCTTCCAAGTCGCCGTGTTCAAGACTCGCTTTGGTTAGCTTGGTTCCTATTTTTACTACCTCTCCTGTGGTGTGTACTATAACGTCATTTTGTGATTGAGCATAAACAAGCGAAAGAGGCATGATTAACGCAACGACAAGAAGCCCTTGCCAGAGTCTCATACTTTGATTAGGGAAAGCTAACTTTATTTAAAGCAGGGATATGTTCTATAGTCTTAGAATGATAGCTTAGTTGGGCTGAAGGTTTAGTGTCGGCGTCATTCCGCCCA
>JBKBQK010000193.1:0-2018 GCA_046292705.1 Candidatus Nitrosotenuis sp.
AGGCCTTTTTGGTAGTAAGCCTCGTAGTACTGCGGGTTGATGGCAAGGGCGTGGTCAAAGCAGGCGATTGCGTCGTCGTACCTTTTGTTTTGTGAGAGTGCAAGGCCTTTTTGGTAGTAAGCCTCGTAGTACTGCGGGTTGATGGCAAGGGCGTGGTCAAAGCAGGCGATTGCGTCGTCATATTTTGATGTCTTGTAGAGTGACAAGCCCTTATGATAAGATGCCAATATGTGTTTTGGATTTTTTTCCAAGACCTCATCGTAGAGTCGAGCTGCGTCCTCGTTCAAATTTAGATGTGCCATCGTTCTTGCTTTCTCAAACATTGCAGATACATTGTATTTGTCTACCAAAAGTATGGTGTCAAAGCAATCCAACGCATCTTCATATCTTGAGAGTTTGTTGAGTGATAAGCCTTTTTCAAATAACGAGGTTACGTGTGACGGCTCTTTTTCAAGTATTTTGTCGTATATTGAGATTGCCTCTTGATGCTTTTGCAAGTTAGAAAGTGATTTTGCGCATCCTAGCTGCGCTTCCAAATGATCGGAGTTTATTGATAGTACGGTGCTGTAGCAAGTCAATGCGTCAACATGGTTGCCCAAGCTTGCGAGTAATTTTCCTTTGTTGTATATTGCGTCAACATAATTTGGATCAATCGTAATTGCTTTCTCAAAATTACTAAGCGCGTTTTCAAAATATCCCAGAGTTTGTAGTGAAACACCTTTCTGACACAATGCATCACATAGTTGTGGATTTGCTTGGAGAGCCTTATCGTACAGGTTTATAGCATCAAAGTGCTTTCCTAATGAAGCTAGGGCTACTCCTTTGTGATACAATGCAAGTGGGTTTGAAGGGTTGATCTGAAGCGCTTTGTCATATGCTGCAATTGATGCTTCCCAAAGTCCTAGTGCAGATAATGCAAAAGCCTTGTTGTGCAACGCATCAAAGTTTGTCGGCTCATGTTCTAGGACTTTGTCAAAGTGTGTTATTGCTTGCTCGTGTTGTTTTAGTAAGTGTAGCGTCTGCGCTTTGTCAAACATGGCTTGCACATTGTTTGGTTCAAGTTCTAGTACTGTGTTGTAACATGCCAGTGCATCATCATATTTGTTAAGTGATTGGAGAACCTTTGCTTTGTGATGAATGGCCATAACATTGTTTGGTTCAAGCTTTAGTGCTGCATCAAGATTTATCAAAGCGTTTGCGGGATCGTTGAGATTGTACAACGATACCCCTTTGTTTAACAACAAGTATGCATTATCGGGATCAAAAGAAAGAGCCCTGTCTATGTATAACAGTGCTTCTGTGTGGCGGCCAAGCTGTGATAATGCCATACTTTTATGATATATCGCATCGGCGTTGTCAGGGCTAATAACGAGAGCCTTATCAAAATATGTCAAAGCTTCTGTGTGACGACCTAGTTGTGACAGACAAACCGCTTTGCCGATAATTGTTTCAAGATGGTTTGGATTTATTGTCAGGATTTTGTCAAAGCAGGCGATTGCCTCCTCGTTGTGTCCAAGATACATAAGGCATAGGCCCTTGTTGAAGATGCTGTCGCCATGTTTTGGATTGACTCGCAATGCTGCTTCGAAACATTCCAATGCTTTGGCATACTGACTGAGTAGTTGGAGCGTGCGGCCTTTGTTACAGAGTGTATTAAAATGATTTTGTGATATCTCAAGTACCTGATCATAGACTGAGATTGCCTGTTCGTGCATGCCAAGATACGACATTGCTTCTGCCTTGCCATACAGGGCATCAATGTTTAGTGGTTCATTTTTGAGTGCTAGTTCAAAGTACTTGAGTGCTTGTTTGTGATCATGTAGGGAGCCAAGTATGTTGGCTTTTTGTAAGATCGCAGCCACAAAGCCAGAATCTACCTGTAATGTTTTATCAAAGCATTCCAATGCATCAGATTTCTTGCCTAGTTGGAGTAGTGACAGTCCTTTATTATACAGGGCACGTATGTGTCCGGCATTGAATTCAAGTGTTTTTTCAAAATAAGAGATTGCAAGCTGATG
>JBKBQK010000194.1:0-1984 GCA_046292705.1 Candidatus Nitrosotenuis sp.
CATCGGAAACTTGGCAAAAAACAGAGCGGATGTGGTTTACCTTCTGTAAAAGTGTCTCTCCAATCACCTTCTTTTTTGAAAGCAGTGACTCTGGAATTCTGATTACGATGATGTTCCCTATCTGGTCAAACGCAGAATAAAGCTCCTCTGCTTCCTGCGCTGTAAGTATTCCCCCCAGTGCCTTTTTTAGCATGCGTGTCAATTTTATCTGGTTTTATTTTGAGCCAACATAAACCGATTACTGTTTGTAATAAAAATGTCCTGAATCCTTTTGTTGTTTATCCAACCTGCTACCGAGTTTGTTTACACGAGGGCGCAACGTCTGCTCATCACGCCTAAATGTGATTTCTAAAGATCGCAAAAATCGATTCATAGCTTCTGCTTTGGTGAGTGGCGAGCTTGCGTGTCCTTCGAGTCCTGAAATTCCCTCAAAAATCACCATGTTGTCTGATATCAAATCCATGAGCTGTATGTCATGGTCAATAATTATGGCGGATTTGGCGTAAGAGCGAACAAATCTTTGAATAAATTTGGCAATAGCTATTCTGTCTTCTACGTCAAGAAAAGCAGAAGGCTCATCAAGTGCGTACACATCTGCTTTTTTGAGAAGGCATGTTGCGACAGCAACTTTTTGCAATTCACCTCCAGAGAGGTTCTTGATTATCTTGTTGTAGAGCTTTTTGATTTTCAGTGGCTCTACTATTTGTTCTTCTTCCACACTTCCCATGATTGGGCCTTCGTTGGCCTTGTCAAGTACGGATATTACTTCAACATCAAAGTCGTTTGGAATGTATTGCGGCTTGTATGAGATCGTAACTGATCTGTCTACATTGCCTTCGTCTGGTTTTTCAACACCTGCGATCATCTTCATCATTGTAGTCTTGCCTAGTGCATTTGCACCCATGATTCCAAGTACCTCGCCTTTTCTTACTTGGCCTGGTTCGATTGAGACTGAAAATGCTGGGTACTTTCTTTTTAGTGCTGGATAGTTTATCACTACGTCGCCTTTTTCAAAATCGTCTTGCGATGTAGAGACATCAAAGCTGAATTTCTTGTCTCTGAAGCGGACGTTTTCGGCAGGCAGGTAGCCATCCAAAAATACGTTGATGCCTACCTTTGTTGAGAGGATGCTTGAGACTATGCCGTATGCAGTGGGTTCGCCATAGAGTATCTCAATGTAATCTGACAGAAAATCAAGCAGCGTCAGGTCGTGTTCTACTACCATGACACTTTTTCCGGCATTTGCGAGGCTGTGAATCACCCTTGCCACTCCCCTTCTTTGAAATACATCGTTATATGATGATGGCTCATCAAAAAAGTAAAAATCTGCTTCCCTTACGGCTGCGGTTGCTACCGCCAATCTCTGCAATTCACCACCTGACAATTCTTTGACATGGTGCTCAATTGCATTTTCCAATCCAAGCTCTTTTATCAAACTTGAGCCGACACCACGCTGATCATATTTGTCTATGAGCTCCTTTCCGGTTCCATCAAACATCTGAGATACGTTGTAGACCTGCTGCGGTTTGATTGAGGACTTGATCTCTTGGTTTTTTATCTTCTCAAAATGTTCTTTGAGCTCGGTTCCTGCAAAAAACTTCAATATCTGGTCCCAGTCTGGAGGATTTTCATAATTGCCCAAGTTTGGCTTGAGGTTTCCAGAAAGAATGTTGACTACGGTGCTTTTTCCCATACCGTTTCTGCCAAGAAGGCCAACTACTTCGCCTTTTTTTGGTGTGGGTAGTTTGTACAGCCTAAATGAGTTTATTCCATACTGGTGGATCTTATCTGTTGCAAGCTCGGTTGCTAAATTCACAATGGTGATTGCTTCAAAGGGGCACACCTTGACGCAGATGCCACAGCCGTTGCAGATGTTTTCGTCGATCTGAGCCTTTTTTACCTCTTCATTGAGTATGATGCAGTCCGCCCCTGACTTGTTTACTGGGCAGTACTTGATGCACTCAAGGCCGCATTTTTTTGGCTG
>JBKBQK010000195.1:0-1957 GCA_046292705.1 Candidatus Nitrosotenuis sp.
GCGGATTAGCTTTAATTTTTTTTGCAGCAGCCAAAGACAGAATTGCAGCATAAGTCAGATCAACTTCATCGTTGAATCCCCCCGTTTCTTTAAAACCGCAGATTATCTGGCTGGTAATTGGAATTGATTTTATGTTTGCGAATTTTTTTAAGACAAATGCAGTAGTCTGTTTTATTGCCAAGTCGTATGATTTTGATACGTCGACAAGAACGCCATCACAGTCAAAGATTATTCCATCTATTTTTCCAATTAGTTTTGAGGCATTTTTGGCAATGTAGATGCCTTTTTCTTTGCTGTACCTCATTTCAAAAGATCACGTATTGCAAGCAAAAACCTCGAGTTCATTTCCTTGGTGCCTACTGTAACCCTTAAGCAACCTTCGTGTTTGCCTATTTTTCCTAGTTTGCGAATAGATATTCCTTGTTCAAGCAAAGCAGTATAGATTCTCTTGTCTGCACCCCTTGCATCAAATAACACAAAGTTTGCTTTAGAGTCAAAGACATCAAATGCACTGCTTTGACGTAGCTTCATTATGATTCTGCTGCGTTCCTCTTTGATCATCCTAATTGACTCTTCAATCTGTTTTGTCCTTTGTAGTGCAAGGATTCCCACTTCTATTGCAATGGTATTGAGTGGATATGGATATTGTAGCACGCGTGTAAATACATCTATGAACTTCTTGCTTGCCACAACATAACCCAGTCTGAGGCCTGCCAGGCCGAATGTCTTTGAGAACGTCCTTACCACTATCAGGTTGTCATATTTTTTTACAAGGTTAACAACAGAGTAATCAGAGAACTCGCCGTATGCCTCATCAATTATTACTACTCCTTGGAATTTCTTTATCAGCTCCACAAGTTCTTCTTTTTTGAACTGAAATCCTGTCGGATTGTTTGGCGAATCAAGATACAATATATCTGCGTTTTTTACTCCAGAAAGGAAATCACCTAGGTTCAGAGTCATGTTTTTTGAGAATGGCACCTTTATTGTGGGGATTGCGTAAAGTTTGCAGCGTTCTTCAAAAAAACCAAACGTGGGATTTGAAGTCAAGATCTTGGTTTTCTTTGATGCAAAGTTTGAAAGGAACAGGTCCAATATCTGATCAGAGCCATTGCCTATTCCTATCATCGATGTAGGAATTTGCAGATAGCCAGACAGAGCTTCTATTATCTTGTCTGATTTGCCAAGCGGATATTCCCGAACATCTAAATTTTTTTTCGCAAGATCAATTAGATCCTCTTGAAGTTGTTTGTTGATGACAAAATTCTCATTAGAGTCAAGTTTTAGCGCGCCTTGGTGGTATTCTGGCTTTTGATATCCTTGCAGCTTTGCAAGCTCTGCGAGTTTTTTGTCATACCATTGTCTCATAGCCTGTTCCTCACGGCGTTGTAGTGATTTGGCAGTTCTTCAGAAAGAGTCATGGTTTTGAGTGGTTTTCTTATTTTTTGCAACGCCTTCTTTGATGACTGCACTGTAGTTTGTATCTTGAGATAGTCAAGAACTGAGAGCGAGCCTCTTGCACGCCCAAATCTGTTGGTTGGCAAAATGTGGTTTGTGCCAAGAAGATAATCACTGGCGGCAGAAGGTGTATCTTTGCCTAGCAAAATCAAACCTGCCGAGTAGATCTTTTTTGAGGTTTTAGCCGGATCTTTTGTCAGAATCTGCAGGTGTTCAGGTGCAATCAGATTTGCAAGCAATATTGTATCAGAGATATCTTTGCAAAGAGCTACAAAGCCGTTTTTTTGCAGGCTTGATTTGATGATTTCCTTTCTCTGCAGATTTGGCACCATTTTTTTGATCTCATTTACTGCATTATTTGCAAGCGTCTTTGATGCAGTTACAAGACAGCATTGCGTGTCTGAGCTGTGTTCTGCTTGTGAGATAAGATCAAGTGCAATCAGTTTCGGATCTGCAGAATCATCTGCAAGAATGGCAAGCTCTGTAGGCCCTGCAAGCA
>JBKBQK010000196.1:0-1940 GCA_046292705.1 Candidatus Nitrosotenuis sp.
ATAGTAGGGCCGCATACGCCTGACTTGGCAAGGCCGATATCAAAGCTGGCTGAGGATGTAAAAAAGAACAACTACATTGACAACATTTCAGTGGCACTAATTGGAAGCTGCACCAACTCATCATATGAAGACATGTCAAGAGCATCCAGCGTGGCACTGCAGGCAAAAGAAAAAGGAGTAAAAGCAAAGATTCCACTTTTGATCACACCTGGTTCTGAGCAGATACGGGCAACAATTGAACGCGACGGACAGATGGAGACACTAAAAGAAATCGGCGCAATGGTTCTTGCAAATGCGTGTGGGCCGTGCATTGGACAATGGAGCAGGCCTGAGCTTAAAAAAGACGAGCCAAACACGATTGTCACTTCATTTAATCGAAACTTTCCTGGACGAAACGATGGAAAAAGAAACACGATGAACTTTATTGGAAGTCCGGAGCTTGTCATTGCGCTATCTCTTGGCGGTAGCTTGTCATTCAACCCACTTGAGGACGAGCTTGTTGCAAAGGATGGCACAAAATTTAAACTGCAGCCTCCACCTATTGCACCAGAGGTACCACAAAAAGGCTTTCAGACAACAAAAGACATCTATGTTCCGCCGTCATCTGATCCAGATGCAGTCGAAGTCATAATAGATCAAAATAGTACGCGACTCCAAAGACTGGAACCATTTGAGCCTTGGGATGGACGTGACTACATGGACTTGCCAGTCATGGTGAAGGCAAAGGGTAAATGCACTACTGATCACATATCGCCTGCAGGGCCGTGGCTGATGTATCGTGGACACCTTGACAAACTCAGCGACAACTTGCTTTTGGGCGCAGTCAATGCTTTCACAGGCGAAGTAGGAAAGGGCAAAAATATGCTCAACAAGCAGGTAGAATCGTTTCCACACATTGCTCGTCAATACAAGGCAAAGGGGATGCGGTGGGTCATAATTGGTGATAACAACTATGGCGAAGGAAGCAGCAGAGAACACGCAGCACTCACACCTAGATTTCTTGGCTGCGCAGCAGTGATTGCAAAAAGCTTTGCAAGAATTCACGAAACAAATCTCAAAAAACAGGGAATACTGGCGCTGACATTTTCAAATCCTGATGATTACGACAAAATAAAAGAATCAGACAGGCTTTCACTCTTGGAGCTGGACAAGCTGGAACAAGGAAAGCCGGTAAGATGTGCAATCACACACGAAGATGGCTCAAAAGAAGAGATCTCACTTTTGCATTCCTATAATTCAGCACAAATAGAGTGGTTTAGAAAAGGCTCCGCACTAAACGTTCTACGTTCAAAGAAAAACTAACGTGGGGCCGACCGGAGTTGAACCGGCGACCTACGGGTCACTGCAGCTCCAAACTCACATCATCTTGTGAAATCAGTTTGGTCTTTACTTCTGGAGCCCTTAGCGGTGACTATACGTCACAGTCGCCCTACCAGGCTAGGCTACGACCCCACATGCAGAACAATTGGGAACTTGGATTTAATTTAACTGGTAAGAATGCTGTCATTATTTTGCAAAAACTAGATTTATTAAAAAATGACTAAAAAGCAATGCTGTGGCAAAACCACTGATCCTGATTGTAGCGTCGATCCCAATAATCTTTGCAATCCTGATTGCAATTCCAATGATCACAAATCCACAGATACCATTTAGCGCCGTAAATGTGGACGACAAAATTGCAGTCGAATTTACAAAACATCATTTAAAAAAAATCTCGCTGGGGGTCACTGACAGAATTACACCGCAAAAATCAGAGATTCTTACGATATCAAATGAAGGAAACACCAGGTACCTTGTTACAGCAGACGGCGTTCCACAGCCTGAAAAAACAGCGACGGTGGGGCGTGATCAGGTCAAAAAACTCATCGCCATGGTAAAAGAAACAGGTTTTATGAAGATACCAATTGACTCTATTGCACCAAACGACGATGTATTGGAAT
>JBKBQK010000197.1:0-1917 GCA_046292705.1 Candidatus Nitrosotenuis sp.
AATTTACCGGTGACTGCCCAGGGTTTTATCTTGCCGACTCACTTGAGCCGATGAAAGAAACTCTGCGCGAATATTCTGATACGATATACGATTACAACATGAAATATACTAGAACCACAAGAGAAGGATTCAGTCTTGCAAGCTTTGTCTAAGCTTTTGCGACCTTCATCAAGTCGCGCATATGTATTTGCATTCCAAACCTATCTTCGTTCTTTTTCATATATCTGAATATTGAGATCAGGTCTGCAAAGCTTTTCAGTGCAGAGAACTCGCCTTTCATTTTATGTCTTATGAACTTGAGGACTTTGCCATAAATTGCAAAATATTCCAACACTTCTTTTCGATAGTTTTCCAAATTGTTGATATTTCTAACAAAAATGTCTGCACATACCATGCTTGGTATGATCCCTTCGCCAAGTAGTGGATAGACTGTTCCAATTGACTCACCAACTCCAACCACTTTGCCGTGATAAAACGGCTCACACATGTCTGGGGTCGCAAGCCTGATTGGTCGTCCGACCGTCTTTGTCACCTTACCGCCATATTTTGCAAAAAACTTGTCAGTCTCAACTACGTGGTTTTTCTTATAGTCTCCTGCTCCTATGTGAGCCATATTGTCGCTTAGCGGGAAATACCAAAAGTATCCAGTCATTCCGGGGAACGGTTTTACAAAAAAATCGTCTATTGGCACCTTACCATCATACTGGATCCTGTACTGGTATGTGGGCAAGTAAAAATCCTTTTTGATTTTTGGCAAGTAGCTGCGATGAAATCCAGTACAATCAACGATGAGATCGAATTCTTTTTCCAGATCTTCAAGCTTTGGCGCAACACCATAGTGGATCTTGACTCCTTTTGACATTTCTTTGATGAGGCCTATCTTGTCAAACGTGACAAGGCCTTTCAGCTTTATGTTGAATTTCTGGTCGTTATTCATCTCAATATGCATATCTTTTCCGTGGTGAATTACAAAATTGTCAAAATCTATGCCAGATTTTGCGCAAAGCTCCTTCATTTCGTTTCTTGAGGTGCCCCAGGCGCAAATGGAATCATGGTTTTGCTCAGTCATGCGCTCAAAACCTACGACTTCATGGTCTTTTTTGAGGCGTGAAATTAGATAACCACCTGCCACGCCGACTCCAACTACAGCTATTTTCAATTCAATTGAAATTTTCTCTAGTCTAATAAATACACTTTCGTGTTTTGCTTACTCAATAAGTAAGGCAGGTTTGAATGGCCTTGCAGTCTTTGCTTTGTTTTTCGGATCATATCTTGCAGGATCCGATTCTTCAAATGCGACTAAATCGACACCGAATTCTTTTTTGACTAGCGGACCAAGCTCTGATTTGATCACTTGAATCTCGTTGATTGACTCACGTTCTGCTTTTAGCTTTCTTAGCTCAACTGGTTCTGCCAAGATGGAATTCACTGTTTTTTTGACAAAATCGGGATCCTTTTTGACATTTTCGGTGTCTTTGTTTGCAATAAGTTCCTTGATAATTGCGCCAATATTGGTCTGACCGCTGATGATGTTCTTTGCTATTTTCTGATACGCCCTTACTTTCCATGTATCAGCAGTGTATAGTACTATCTTTTGTGGAGTCATCTTGGTCACCTTTAAGATATTTCTGATGTCTTCAAGTATTGACTGGAGAAGCTCCTCGGTTTGTACTGCCTTGTGATCAATTCCGCCCTCGGACTTTGGCCACGTGGACTTGGAAGCCAAGCCGGTGTTACCAAGACGTTCCCACATTTCTTCTGCAATGTGCGGTGCAAATGGTGACAACATCGCAACTCTGACACTCAGAATCCTATGAAGGATGTCGGCAGTATCGGCCCTGCCTTTTGCCTCCACTCTTTTTTGATACCACTGCAAGTCTGACTCGAAGCTGAAAAGTATGTGGTGAAGTGCTTCTC
>JBKBQK010000198.1:0-1900 GCA_046292705.1 Candidatus Nitrosotenuis sp.
CCGCCCACAATGATTTCTGCTTTTTTGATCCTACTTTTGTAAAACTTGATTTTTTTTCCAGCATCGGAGATGGCAAATTTGTCGACGTATACCAATGCGAGATTTTCAAGATTTGCAAGAATCTTGTAGACTGTAGATATTGACATTTTTAATTCATCTGCAATAGCTTGGGCGTCTTTTGCTTTGGTAGTAACAGAAAACAAAACCGCCCTAGAGTATACGTTAGCAAGTGTCTCTATGATCTGCTGTGTTACATCATATTGGCTTAATTGAAATATGGAGTTCTTTGCCATCATCTATCAAACAAAATCAGTTTGGCGCTAGAACCAAGACTGGCTCTGGTTTTTTTATTGAAATATCTGCCTTGCTAATTCTACTCCTATACACTTTGAATTTTCTACCCTTGTCGGAAATCATCCACCTTTCTACATGGACTAGTGTTAAATCTTCAAGGTCTGCCAATTTTTTGTAAACTGAGCTTAATGGAATCTTGTATTTGTCCGCAATTTCAGCTGCAGTACGACCTTGTTTTATGAGTGAAAATAGAATTGTGCGTGATTCCGCATCTGCAAGTGCTTCAATTACTTTTTGCGTGACGTCATATTTTTTTAATTGTGGGAGAGTAAATTTGCGGCTCAAACAGTGTTTAGATTGTTTTGGCATTTAAATAAAATGTTATCGTTCTAATTTTATAGAATGAGAACTTAAATGATGATATTTGTGGCACGGAATTATTGAATTTCTTTTCGAGCAAGTCTATCAGGCTGGAACTTTTGCCATAATGCGCCTAAAATCAAAGCAATAGCAAGCCAAAATATAGATACTGCGATAGCCGAAGTCACTCTAAACCAATTCACAAGTTCTGATGGGGCTGTAACGGCGTCCGGATTTGGCGGCATTGCAACAAACATTGCTAACATAAAAATAGCATAACCAGCAAATGCAAAACTTTTTTTGTTCAGTTTTTTGTAAACCTGATAAAATCCGAGTGCGCCAAAGCCGGAAATGGCCATAAAAACAACATACAAAATCTGCCTAAGAATGATGGTTTCTGGATCTCCTACAGTTGGAGGGTTTGCCGGATATTTTGCAAATGGTATAAGATACAATGTAGCCCACATTATTGTGGAAAGAACAAGTGCTTTTTTGACTAGGTGTTGTCCTGGTAATACGTTCTTTGCATATGCAAAAACGATCCCAAATAATGCCCCAAATGATGTTCCAAGTATGGCTCCAGCAAGCATTTGTCCGCCTTTTTGCCATGCACGGTAAGAATAGTATTCTGCCCAAAATTGTGGTGTATCTTGTGCTTCACCTGACTTGAACATATTTTGATTTTCAATGTCTATGGCAATGTCTAGATGTGGCTCGACGATAGCAAGATTCACAAGACCATGAATAACACCAGCTGTACAACCAGAAACCAAAGCAAGCATAATAAAAAGAAGTGTTTTCACGACGCATCACTTAGTGGCAAGGAAAGCCTGCTGCATGCCTCATGTCATGTGTAAGTTCATGTATGTACAAGTCCTTGTATGCTTGATCACCAAAAACAACGCTTAGTAGGTGACCTTGATCGTAACCAACAACAAACAGTCCAAATACAAAAATTGCCGCAAGAGCTATGACTGCAATTTTTGGAACTGCTTGTTTTGATATGACGATCTCTTTTGAGTGAACCATGTGTGCCGTGCTCAACTCAATGTATTTAAGTTCTTGGATGATTTATCCAATATATAATAGATAGCCATGAAAAAACAAATCCAGATTTTACAAAACATAGTGTCAAGAAAAGGTTCAGCTAAAGTTTTGACTTTTTCAGTACCGCATGTATTCAAAGCACTGCAACTTTTGCACAATGAACAATTCGTTAGTCGTGCAACCTTTTGCAAACAACTCC
>JBKBQK010000199.1:0-1896 GCA_046292705.1 Candidatus Nitrosotenuis sp.
ACGACAATGACTCCATCATGTACACAAATTCCTCTGAGATGATTAACAACATGTACAGTTTGTGTACTCATTTGTGGAAAAAAGCAAAGCCGATCGAGCTTTTAATGTGATTTTAAAAAATTAATTTGTAATTGTTTTGAAGGTAGGATTTGAGCCAAGCCTTGCAAAGGCCTCATCCATTTTGGCCACTTCTTTGTAAGCAGGATTCAGGCTTGTTGCAATTTGAAGCGTCTTTAGTGAGTCTGTAATCCGTCCCAACAAAGCAAGCGACTTTGATTTTGCAAATATTGCTTCCGTATTTTCTGCATCATTTGTAAGAACCTGCTCCAACAAGCTTAACGCCTCCGTATGTCTTGCACAAAGCTGGAGCATCTTTGCCTTTTGGAATAACACTTCACGATCGCCTGGCTTAGCTAAGAGTGCTCTTGAAAGGCACTCCAGCGATTCTGCGTATTTGCCTGTGTTTGCCAATACAACTGCCTTGTTTTTATTTGCGTCAAAGTTGTTTGGTTCGTCTTTGAGTATTTGCTCAAAGCATGCAATTGATTTTTCATGCTGGCCTAAAATGGAATGTATTGACGCCTTCTCAAGAATCACGTCATTAGTGCTCTCTGGAATTCTCTTATAGCATGCTAAGGCATCCTCGTATCTGCCAAGTAAGACAAGGGATTGGCCTTTGCAATGTAGCGAAACGATGTGATCTGGATCCTGGCTTAATACTTGGTCAAAACATGAAATTGCACTTTCTAGTCTACCAAGTCTTTGAAGCACCATACCTTTGTCGAGAAGACAAGACAAGTGGTTTGGATGAGTCTGCAAAAATCTCTCAAATGCATTTAGAGCGTGGTCTGGTTTACCTATGTTAAGTTGGCACAACCCAAGATAATGTAGAGTTTCTTCATAATCTGGGTTAATTGATTGTATCTGCTCAATATAAGGCAGTGCGTCCTGATATTTTCCAGTCTTTACTAGAATTGTTGCCTTTGTGTATGCCGCATCGAGATTTGCTTTTTCAATAGAGAGAGCTTTGTCGCAGTATACTAAGGCGTCTTTGAACATGCCAAGGCCAAAAAGTGATTTTGCTTTGTAAATAACAGAGCCCAAGTGTGCAGGATTTGTTTCTAGGATTTGATCGAGTTGAGTTATAGCTACATCAAATTTGCCCATCTTAAAGAGTATTCTTGCCTTTTTGAATAACGAATCCGTATGAGTAGGTTTCTTGCTCAATATTTGATCAAAACACGCGATGGCCTCTTCGTAATTTTTCATCTCCTCAAGTATTGTTCCTTTGTCAAAGATGGCTGGAATGTGGTTTCCATCCAAAGTCAATATATGATCAAATAATTTCTGTGCGTTTTGGTATTTCCTTTGTAATACATACAGTCTTGCTTTATCGTATAGAATTTTTGTGCTGTTTGGATTAATTGTGAGAGCATGGTCAAAAGATGCACCCGCCTCTATGTGTCGTCCAAGTTGTAATAGTAGCAATCCTTTTTGGTACAACGAATCTGCGTGATTTGGATCAATTTCTACTGCTTTATCAAAACATGAAAGTGCTTCTGTATTGTTGTGGAGCTGAACTAGTATCATTCCTTTTTGATAGTATGCGTCAGCAAAAACAGGAGCTAATTCTATTACTTTGTCAAACATTTCAACTGCTTCTTTGTACCTGTTGAGCTTTTCTAACGCCAGACCTTTACCAAAGATAGAGTCGGTGTGATTGCTTTCTATCTCCAACGCCTTGTCAAAATATCCGAGTGCATCGTTGTATCTGTTGAGCTTACAGAGTGTTTGGGCTTTGTAATATAATGCGAGATAGTGAAACTGATCATACTCAAGTATTTTATCAAAACACGTTAACGCCACAGAATACTTTTTGTTTTCATACAGAACCAC
>JBKBQK010000200.1:0-1853 GCA_046292705.1 Candidatus Nitrosotenuis sp.
TGGAATTTGTGGGCAAAAACGGAGTCCCAGCACCCACCTTACATGAAACCGAAGTTGACGAAAATGATTACCTGCAGCTTCGAGACATAGTCTTTAGGTTGTATAAAGATGCAAGGCTGGTTCATGGTGATCTCTCAGAGTATAATGTTTTTAAAACGGAGAAGGGTTTACTTCTCTTTGATCTAGGATCAGCAGTCGATACAATGCACCCAAATGCTCAAAACTTTCTTCAAAGAGACATTAAAAATATGTCCTACTTCTTTGCAAAAAGAGGATTAACGGTTGAAAACCCGGCCGACGTGTTCTCAAAAATAGTAGCATGAGCTTTGAAAAAATAGTAAGAATACCAGTGGACCGAGTAGGCGCACTTATTGGAAAAGCCGGCAAAGTCAAGTTGCAAATAGAAAAAAACTGTTTTGTCAAGCTAGGAATTGACTCGGATACGGGAGAAATAGATATTGTCAGTGATGGCTCGATCAGTCAAATCCAACCGTTCAAAGCAATCGAAATCGTCACAGCCATCGGACGAGGCTTTTCACCGCAAAACGCAATGAAACTTCTGCAAGAAGAATACTTGCTTCACGTAATAGATCTCAGGGATTTTGCTGGAAAATCTCCACAACAAATTGAAAGGATAAAAGGAAGAATTATCGGAGAGGGAGGTAGAGCAAGGGCAAACATGGAAAATCTTACTAACACTTCAATCTGCGTTTATGGAAAAACAGTTTCAATAATTGGCGATTCGCACCACATCAAGCTAGCGATATCTGCTATTTCATCGCTTTCTTCTGGAAGCAAGCATGGCTCTGTATATGGTAGGCTTGAGGCAAACAGGCGTAAAGAAAAGTTAGACAGGCTACAGCTGTGGGAAAAAGACGATGTCTCTTAAGGAAACTTTCTCCCAAATATCGCCATCGGAGTTTTTCTATAGGAACAGGGATCTAGCAGGCTTTAGCAATCCCACCCGCTCGCTGTACACCGCAGTTCGTGAGTTTGTGGAAAACGGGCTTGATGCGTGCGACCAGCGTGGCATACTGCCTGACATACACCTTACAATCAAGGCAGTGGATCCTGAAAAGCCGGATCCAAAACAGTACATTCTGACGGTAAAGGACAACGGACCAGGCATGGAAGCAAAGCAGATTCCAATGGCGTTTGGAACTGTATTGTATGGCTCAAAATTTGGATTAAAACAGGCCCGCGGAATGTTCGGCCTTGGCGCAACGATGGCGATTCTGTACGGTCAAATTACAACAAACAAGCCGGTAATTGTGGCAAGCTCAGCCGACGGCAAGACAAGCCACGAATATGAGATGATGCTCGACATACAAAAAAACAAGCCGATAATTCGCAAGCATTCCACAAAAGAGACAAACAGGAAAGGCCTGTCTGTGAGCATCACCCTGGAGGGAGACTACTCCAAGGCCGGCTCTAAGATCAGAGATTACGTGTATCAGACCTCATTGATTACTCCATATGCTACCATAACATTTGATGATCCAAAAGGCGAGAGATTCCAGTACAAAAGAATCGTGGAGACGATGCCGCCACCGCCGACAATAATCAAGCCGCATCCACATGGAGTGGATGTAGAGACCATACGCCGCATGATTGTTGATACGCACTACCAGATACCAACACTTGATGACTCTATGATAGAAAAGGTGAGAAAGGAGCTCGGCCTCTCAAAAAAGAATCTAAATTTTGAAGGGATAATGGCAAAGGCAGAAAAAAAATGGCAGAATCTCTCAAGACCCGTCCGTGTCATAGTCGCACTGATGTCGTTTTTGAAGATGGACTTTGAAAAGCTGAGAAGGATAAGAATCGACGATGTGGACTTGATGCACAAACAC
>JBKBQK010000201.1:0-1850 GCA_046292705.1 Candidatus Nitrosotenuis sp.
ATCTGAAATGTCGATAGAGGTTGGGCCGTAAAATTCGGTAAGCTGCCTGTATGTTCCATCTTCTGAAGTTAGAACTCGTGTTGCTTGAAGACGCACTTCATCTGGAAGGTTCATAGGTATTGAAAATCTCTCATAACCTAATTTTTTCTTGCCAGTATCTGAAGCAGCTAGTTCTCCCCACATTAAGAGTTTTAATGGTGGAGGGGTTGGTCTTGGATTGACAAGTCCTTTGGATGAATTTTCTTCAGCAACGAACTGATTTGTGTTAATTACAAACGAAATTACAAGTGTTGCAATTGCAATCGTAACTAACGCTATGACGAAGGCGGTTTTGTTCTTGTTGATTGTTTGAGCGTTCATTTTATTCTCCTATGGACATGCAGATATGGACGATGTTGCCACGCAGATACTTTGGTACGGGGTCGTACTATGGTTCCTGATGTATATTTCCGTGTTTGGACTAGGTATTGTTCCAAATCCTCCATTTGCAGATGACCAGTTTGACCATGATGTTCCAGTATGATGCTGAATACTGGTAAGTTGCGTCTTTGGTATTATGACGGCATCATCATCAATTTCCGCACCGGTCATGGCTCTGGTTCCTCTTGACCAAGAAACGATCTTTTGGATTTTCGAAACTCCGTTTAGTCTTGCGTCCCAGATATAGTCGCCATCATCATCTTCATATTCGAAGGTGTATGTTGTTCCGGTACTAATGTCTGCAAGCCAATGAGACTGCCAAATTTCTTGTGGAGTCCCGGTCAAAAACACATTCGCTACATATAACAAGGATGAATCAAGAAGTGGACTGGTCAGACCAACTTCAACAAATTTGCCCTCTCTGGCCAATTCTTCCTGACGCATCCTCATGATCGACCACAAAACCCTTGCATTGTACTTCTTCTCTTCGTCCACCCCCGCATCAAAGAAAAGTTCGTCAACGAACTGGTTCATGGACCAGTCTGATGTTATTATCGTAATGTCTTCATGGCGTGCTCTTTTGAAAATATCCCTGACTAATTCGCCAGCCGGTGTATCACTAAAGTAGAAAATCAGGCCAGAAAGCTTCGAGATATATCCGCATGTCGAGTTACTAATCGAATTCTGTGGATAGTTTCCCATAGTTAGCACGTGGTTGTCTAGTGCTGTATCTTGACAAAATTTTCCTAACGTCTAATCGCATTTCTTTGTGTAGATCTTTTTCACTAACAGTGTCTGCACCTATGATTTTTGATCTGTATCGCATTCGCTTTACAAGTGCTTCTCCAGTAATGTTGTACTCAGGCAAGTCCTTTAGCTGGTTAATTCTTTTTTCTACTTCTAATTTGTAATTACACAATGGGTCAGACATCGTTATTCCTTTACTTTACCCGGTTTAAAGCGGGTATCTTTTTAAATATTTGTTAAACGGACAAATAAGCCTAACCCATGCTCAGATTTTGACGCCCACAACCACGAATCAGAAACACATCCATCAAACAACTCATTTGATTACGGCACATACGCCAGCCTATTCACAAGGCAAATGCCTCTGGAGTAAAGATCTCTAACTATTTTTGACCTGAGATCTGTGCGATAAAAACTTCTACACATTCAGGGCAGACAAATCGTCTTTCATATGTAGCAGCAGAATTAAGTGGTCTTAATCCAAGTCTATCTTTTCTCTCAGCTACTTCATAATTCCAGAACATTAAACCCTTTTTCTCCTTCATGGCCTTTTCTAAATTTTCACGTGATAGATTCGAATAACGTTGACCAGAACGTATGTCTCCTATTTGAAAAAAAGAACTGCAAAATTGACATCTACCTAACATTAACTTTTCCAAAAGTCGAAGGTTTAACGATGACAT
>JBKBQK010000202.1:0-1840 GCA_046292705.1 Candidatus Nitrosotenuis sp.
GTCGGTGACCGTGCAAACAATTTCCTCGTAAGAGTCATCTTCTTCTTCCAGTGTCTGACGGTACAACACCATGGGTGTCCCAGTCTTTGCAACTATTCCTGCAGCTTTCTTTAGCAATTCCTCCAAGTGCTGTATCTGCCAAGCGTCTAAGCTGATCTGTTTTACCACAAATTATATGCGTTTTTTTGCTATATAACCGCCGTTATTTGTGAAAAGCTAGCTTCTTACTCTACTGATATTCGAATTTTTTGACCATCTATGTCGTCATCTTTGTAGTTTTTCGCAATTCCTGCAAAATCTATCTGCTTTACACGTACCAAAAATGCCAACTCGTCTGAGTGTTCTTTGACCATCTCAAGTGACTCAGAATCAAGCTCCAAAATCGATGCGGTTTGCAAAACCTTTGTCGGGTTGTAGCCGCGTTCCTTTCTGAGGGTCTGGAGCCTCCTTGCAAGGTCTTTTACCAGACCGCGTGCCATCATCTCTCGGTTTCTGGTCGTGGAGATGAATACCAAAAAACCGTCCCTTTGGGCAAAAGCGTAGCCGTCCTTGGCATCAAAGCCTATTACAAAGTCGTCTTTATCCAACGTGATCTTTGTTTGACCCACATCAAAGTCATGTGTGCCTTGGATCAGCAGGTTTGCAACTATGTCATCTGGCTTTGTAACAGCGAAGCTGGCAAGAAGAGCGCTCATGTGTTGTTTTGCCTTTGGGCCAATACGCTTTCGTTCAAGCTCAACTAAGGGCTTTATTGGAAGATTTAGTTTTTGCATATTTGCTACCATCTCAAGTCCTGTCAAGTCGTCAATCTCGACTATTTTGACTGTCTCTACGTTGAGTTGCGCCAACAACAAGTCACGGAGTTTTTCAAGCTTGGCTTTTTGCGTCTTTTTGATGCAAACAATTGCTTCAGTCAAAGGCCATCTGCGTTTTAATTTGGCTTTCATCCTGGCCGCTGCGGCAACAGACACAGACTCTTTCATGAGATCAAACGATTCCTCAATTGGCTCGTTGATCAAATCTGGCTCAAAGACGGGCCATTTTTGCATCAAAATACTGCTGTCGCCAAATGTGTTCAAATACAGGTATTCACTGGTATAGGGGCACAAGGGATGGATCAAAATGTCGAGTGTCTTTAGTACCTCATGTAATACGGCATAGATTGCAAAACGGCGATCCGTTTTTTCTCCGTCTTCTTCCCACAGTTCGGCCTTTGTTATTGGGATGTAGATCTGACTTAGTGAGTTGATGATAAAATCTTCAAGTGCACGTGCCGCTTCATGGAATCTGCAGGTGTCGTTGTTTTGCTGTACTTCTACTTTGAGCTTCTGGAGCTTGGAGAGAATCCAGATGTCTGGTGGATACAAAAGATTCTTTTCTTTTGCCCACATGATTGTCTTTGAAGCGTCAAATTTATCGTATTCGCTGTTTTGTTTAAAGTACAGGTGTATGTGATAGAGAGTGTTGAGTATTTGATATGGCCTTGACATCAATTCGTCGGTGCTAAAGTTGATTGGCTCAATTGGGCTTGATTTCCATATGAAATAAAATCTGACCAGATCCACTGGGTATTTTGTGAGAAGTTCCTGCGCGTCAATTACGTTGCCAAGACTTTTGCTCATCTTATTTCCGTTTTTGTCAAGAACGTGGCCTTGGAACAAAAAGGCCTTAAACGGAGAAACTGGGCCGTTGTTTAAGATTACATTCTCGATTAACAATGTGTACGCCCACCCCCTTGTCTGATCTATTCCTTCGGTAAGGAACGGTGCAGGTATGCCTTGTCTGTATTCTTCATCTGTAAGTGAAGAATAAGGCGCAGACCCACTGTTGTGCCAAGTAT
>JBKBQK010000203.1:0-680 GCA_046292705.1 Candidatus Nitrosotenuis sp.
AGTATTCAACCGCTGCGTGGAGATACTGGACTTTCGATACAACAGAAAAGAGGACGAGCTGACAAAGCAGAAGGAAGAACTCAAGACAAAGATTGTATCGATGAACACCGATGATGTGCAAATGTTGCTCAGGCTACTGAGTGACGGCAAGTCGTCGTCGGATCAGAAGATGCAGAACTGAAAATAGGAAACGGTTGGGAATACGTTGGGAATCTTCCTAGCGGAAAGGTCGTAATAAGAAAGGCTTCGATCCACTGAGAGTGGTGGGCCCAAAGGGCTTCGATCCCTTGGCTCACCGGTTATGAGCCGGTTACTCTACCAAGCTGAGTTATGGGCCCCAAAAAACAGATTTCTTTTTAGTATAAATGTCATTGGCAGTAAGCTTGGTAACAGCTGTCCAACAGATGATTTTGCGCGTCAAGTGATTTTTCTGCCACTTGAAGTAGCTCATCGTGTTTTTCTTGTGGAATCTCATCTAAGATCTTTGCCCAAGTTGCTGCGTGTCGAATGTCTGCTTCCATGTGCAGCCTGAAATATTCTGTTGCGTCATCTGAAGTAATTCCATAAAACTTGCCAAGGCCATCCAGTTTTGTGTGGCTTATCTTTGGAATCTCTTTTTCAAAAGCGTACATTGCTGCAGCCCCTGATTCTAAAGACGTAATCAGGCCAGACAGCTCAGA
>JBKBQK010000203.1:690-1802 GCA_046292705.1 Candidatus Nitrosotenuis sp.
TCTTTTGTCTTTGCAAGCCCTTCATAATTTGAAATCTCTGCCGAGTCAACGCCCAGGCCTGCCGCAAAGCCAATCCATGGTTGTATGTGTTCTGCTTCTTCTTGCTGGTTTTTCCTGATTTCAGTTGCAAGCTGGCCTGCTGCAAACTCTGCTATATTTTCCACAAATGAAGGCACAGCCTTTACCATCTGGAAGTACTCCTTTGAATATCCGGCAAGTGATTCCTGCGAAAGTTTTCCGTCACTCCACATTTGATAGAACGGATGTTTTAGCAAGCTTTTCTGTTCAATTATTGCGTCTATTTTTTCTGAAAGAGATTTCATGTCATTACCACTTTGTTCCAATAAAAAAATCTTTCATGTTCAAAACGATTTTAAGGTCTCAATCCGTCGATGCAACGGGCTCCTGTGGTGTAGTCCGGTCAAGCATATCGCCCTTTCAAGGCGGGGATCCCGGGTCCAAATCCCGGCGGGAGCACCATCCTTTTGTGTGATTGTGTCAAAAACACAACCAATTACCCACAAATATTAATACTCTCAAAAAAAAGGATCGACAGTGCAAGTTTTTTGGATCGAAAAAATCTAAAAATCAACCCGCTCCTTGAGACATACAAGGAATACATCACAAAAATAGATGATGCCCTAGAGTCAGAATTAGCTTTATACTCAAAATCCGAATTCATGCAGCCCCTCATGTACGCAATTGACGGTGGAAAAAGAATCAGACCTCTTATCCTGCTTTTGGCTGCAGAATCAGTAGGCAAAGTCGACGAGCGCGCATATGCTGCAGGATGCGCAGTAGAGTTTTTGCATACAGAGTCCGTAATTCACGATGACATAATCGACAACGAAACATCAAGAAGGCACAAAGATCCTTTCCACATCAAATACGGCTACAACACAAGTATCCTGACTGGTGATTTTGTGCTAGGCCTCATACTAAACATTTCGTCAAGACTCAACAACCCAAGAATCACACGCGACCTTGCAAACACTGCAATGTTAATGAGCGAAGGCGAGATAATAGAGACAAGGCTGGAGACAAGCCAAGACCTCACATTTGATGATTATCTGAAGGTAATCGAGTACAAAACGGCAACTGCCTTTGAGACT
>JBKBQK010000204.1:0-1759 GCA_046292705.1 Candidatus Nitrosotenuis sp.
ATATAATTCTGCAATAAATGAACCGTCTTGTCTTGTGACTTTGTTCTTAGTCGAGTTGTACACCTCGACTGGGAATAGCTTGTCTACCACAACGGGCCAATTTGTGACAACTTTGAAATCTTGTGCTATCCCCGGCTGTAATTTTATTGGGGTGTAGATGAATTTGAGTCCCGGGCCAAGTGTGACTTCGGCATAGTAGAAGCTTTCATTGGTCGTAGGATAAAGCCATGCCCTTATTGTTTGGCCGTTTTGTGCAGTCTCCGAATAACTCCACACTTTACCATCTTGAGATTTTATCCATACCTGTGCATTAGGAAGTGGCGTTTCTCCGTCTTTATAAAAGACGTTTAGTAGTAATCCTCCCGCATTTTTTATAGAAATGTCAAGATTTTGGTTGGTTTGCTGCATAGTCACATAACCTACGTCCGCATACATGCTGTTGACGTAGACTTCGATTCTGTAGTTGTGTTTGAGTGGCAGTGAGGAGACGGAAAATGGGTTGTTTTCTATGGTAATTTCCCTAAAGACCGTTTTTTGTTGATCCATATACATTTTGAGCGATATACCTTCTGGTGCAACTCTTTCGTTTTTTTCGTTTTTCAGGTACACATTCAGTGTGCCAGTTGACTGTTGTGCTGAGGCATATGGTATAACCAGAACACATATGAAGATCAAGATTGCCCCTAGTAGTCTTACGTCGATCATTATTGTCTGACCCTCTGCGCACTTGTCCATTTTGCCTTTGTGTGTAACACTTCTTCTATGACTGCTTTGATCTGCAAAATGTCGATTATTTGTTTGTAGCCCATCACCATAAATACTGCAAAGAGAATCATCTTTTTATCATCATTGTCCATTCTTATTGCCATTGCAGAAAGCAGATACTGCATTAATATGAACATTCCAAGTGTAAATCCAACAAAGTAATAGTTACCAATTAATAGTTGATATGCAGCAAATCCCCACAGCATCAGACTTGCAATTGGAATTACAAGCATGTGTATTGCCATCAGAGGATAAGACAGTCTTTGTAAGTAACCAAACCTTGGATTCAATAAAATATCAGAGTGCCTCTTAAGTACCTGCAAGTTTCCTCTGTACCAACGTTTTCGTTGTTTGTAATAATCACGCAACGTTTGTGGTGCTTGTGTATATGCTGTTGCTGCATTACTACCGTTTATTATCATTCCAGAGCGCAACACCTTCATTGTTGCATCAAAATCTTCAACAAGCGTTTCTTTATGGTATGTTCCTGCCTCTTCTAGTTTCTTTTTCTTAAATGCGCCAAGTGCACCAGGCACAATAGTTATCGCGCCAAAATAATCAAGACCTCTTCGCATTATTTGAATGCCAGATAGATATTCCAGTGCCTGACACCAAGTAAGCCAGTTAATTTTGTTGCGAATTTTTATGTTGCCAGCTACTGCCACTACGTTCTCGTCCATCATTCCTTTCGCTATATGTTTGAGCGATGAATGGCCGATTATAGTATCAGCATCGACTATTGTAACTATGTCACCAGTTGCATAAAGTAGGCCTTGATTCAAGGCAGACGCCTTTCCTCCATTTTCTTTATGAATAACCTTTATTCTGTCGTTGTACTGTCTTGCAATTTCAAGTGTTTTGTCGGTGCTTCCGTCATCAACTACGATTATCTCTTTGTCTTGATAGTCTGTTGCCAAAAGCGACTCTATGGTAGTTTGAATGACTTTTTCTTCATTATACGCCGGAACAATTACAGTAATTCTTGGGTACTGAT
>JBKBQK010000205.1:0-1754 GCA_046292705.1 Candidatus Nitrosotenuis sp.
TGCTTTGTCATGTCCGCCGCCTGAGCCGCCAAATTGTGGTGCAAGCGAATTTACCAACCTTCCAAGATGTATTTTGCACGATTTGGAGCCTCTTATCGATACCGCATAGATGCCGTGATCGACTCGTTCTTTGTATGCCACACCGACGTCTTTTCCTGAAAGTCCTAGCACGAAATTGACTGCACCGCTTGCGCCTGCATCAGTTATTTCCATGTATCCAAGATTCTTCATGGTTTTTAGTGATTTTTTGACCTTTTCGATCATTCCTGCAAGTTTTTCGACTTGGATTCGTGCAAACTCAAATGAGTTTGGTATCTCGTGTGGGTATTTTGATTCACTCAGTACCTCAACTAGGTACAGCAGATAGTCAGGATCTTTTTGATGGCCCACTATGTTGTAGGTGAGCACTGTTGCAGAGATCAATGCAAACTGCCTGTCATAGATCTGCAATAGTTTGGAGCCTTTTGGCCTGTCTTCCATGTAGTCAGTTATTGCTGCGCATGCCGCAATAAACGCCGAATGATCTGTCAGCTTGGATTTGTATGCGTCATACACCTGGACTGTTGTGCACTCGTTTACATCGTGAATTACTTTTACTTTGATTTTTTCGAGCTTCTTAATTATTTCCGGATCGATATCATGATGATCTATGTACGTAACTGCAACTTTTTTTTTCCTAAGCTCCGATAGTATCTCAATAAATCGGTCTTGGTTGCTTTTGCTTAATCCAAGATCACAAATGAATAGAGCTTTGAGTTTTTCGTCTTTTACAAGTGCTTCAATTTCAGGCATCATGCCTGGGTAATCAACAAGCACAGTATCGCCACCAAATGCTTGACGAATCAGCGCTGCTGAGCTTATCCCATCTGCGTCTTCCGCATGTGAGAAACAGACTGTCTTTTTGAGTGGTTTTGCAGATTTTGATTTTTTTGTGGTTGCCACACTCGAGCTCGCTTTGTACCATATTTAAACAAAAGTATTCTTTTTTTGCAAACTATCAAGACGTCAAAATCTGTTTTCTGTCCTCATCTGTAAGTGAGGAATATACGTCATAAAACGTAACGCCGCTCAGCTGCGCCTTTTTGTCTATTTGTGCAATTTTTTGTAGAGTTTGAGGCGATGCGTTCAAGATTAGATTATCTATTTGTTTGGTAAAGTCTCGCTCTGCCTGACTCATAATTTGAAGTGAAAAACAAGCCTATAGTGTGAGGCTTTGTAAGATTAGACTGTTTACTAAAGAAATGCAAAACTTATTAGCGAATTTTTGAGAAAAAATACCGACTTGGAAACAAAAAACATTGGTCTGCGAGACATCGAAGTAGCCGACACCAAGATCTCCGACATAGACGGCGAGCGCGGCAAGCTGATTTATCGTGGATATGACATTTTGGATTTGACAAAGAACTCTACCTTTGAGGAGACATCATATTTGCTCTTATATGATGATCTTCCTACCAGAGCACAGCTGGAGGAGTTTAAGCAAAAGCTGATTGAGGCACGTGATATGCCACGCCAAATGCAGTCCAACATGCGAAACTGGCGCAAAAACGCCGACCCCATGGTCATGTTGCAGGCGTTCGTGGTGGCACTAGCAGGATACTATGACGATAAGGGCGCAAACGAAGAAGAGATCAACTACCAGAGTGCAATCAACCTGATTGCAAAGATGCCCACAATCGTAGCAAGTTGGGAACGTGTGCGAACGCAAAAAGACATCGTGGATCCAGACCCAAGGCTAAGCCATGCGGCAAACT
>JBKBQK010000206.1:0-1753 GCA_046292705.1 Candidatus Nitrosotenuis sp.
TGGGCATATTTGGGAGTGTGGGGCCGTACCAATATTAAAAACAGTTTGTGTCGGATGCTGACTAGCAGCTAACATTGGGTCACGATAACCCGACAGAATCCATATGAATAACCTTTAACTAGGGATCAACAAGAATTATAGCTGTTGAAGACTGTTCTAGTAGCAATTCTTGCAATTTCAATTATCACCTCTACGTTTTCGCAGACTGCATTTGCACAATTTCAGGCTGGTGGAGTCAACAAGCCTGGTTCTTGGTATGTGGGTGAGGGACTCAAGATAGGTGATCTGTTTAGTTATTCTTTATGTCACATTGATTACAAAGACTGTTCTACATTTAGGATCGATTTTTGGGTTGAATCTGATCAGAAAGTGGGAACAGAAGACCAGTGGAAGCTCCAAGTCGTAGTATATGATGGACCCAAAATCATCAAAGGGACTATGAACGTTGGCAAAGTCGCACCGGAACCAACAAGCAGCACACAAAATCTCTCTCCCTATAGAGGTCCATTCAAATCATCCATAGTCTGGCTTTCAGCGTATGCCACGTCAGATACTGGAAGCCTGACGGGAAAGGGACCAAAACAGTTTAGCATGCCGTCTTGGGGCAAAATAGGAAACATAGGTGGAGAACAGATCATACCTACTGCAGAAGAAAAAATCGCAGTACCGGATGGCATATACGACACAGTTTTGATAACATGGAAGACTGGAGGAAAACTCAACAGGGTCTGGGTTGTAGATGAATTTCCATTCCCAGTAAAAGCAGACACTTATGCTCACGTAGCAGAAGGCGTTCCGCCACAAGAGTATAGATTTGAGTTGTTAGATTATCAGCAAAATGTAAAGACCAACCCATTCGCAAACATCAAGAGCACAGATGAAGCACAGGCCGCATTAAACTGCCCGACTAACACAGATGAATTCGTGGCAATAACCAAGGGGACGAACACCAACTCTATGATTGTAAATGTGAAGTATGCACCACAAAAACCAAAGCAAGGATGTAGCATGGCTGTGATTATAGATTTTAAGAGGATGGTCAACCAAGAAGAGTTTGAAAACGAGATTCACTATGACTTTTTAGTGGTACAGCAGACGGCCAAAGGACTTCAACCTACTAGGTCTCTTGCAGATGAGGAAAAACGAAACGCGCTATTTACAACCTCGGGGCAGGTACGACGTGATATATTGATAAAAGAATCGGGCATGACCAAGTATGCAATATTTGTATATGGAACTGGACCAGAGACAGGTTCACCAAACCCAGCAAAGGCAGGTTACATAACCTTTGATGTGGATGTGCAACCAGGAAACGGCGTAACAACCACTCCGCCCCCACCACAGATAGTAATTCCAGACTGGATAAAAAGAAATGCGGGCTGGTGGGCAGACGGTACAATAGGCGACAACGATTTTGTTCAGGGATTACAGTATCTAATTAACCAGAAAATCATCAGGATACCGTCAACATCAGCTGGTACAGGAAGCGGGAGCAATGTAATTCCAGACTGGATAAAAAGAAATGCGGGCTGGTGGGCAGACGGCACAATAGGCGACAAGGACTTCGTCGGCGGTATTCAGTATCTGATTTCAAACGGAATTATCAAATTAAAGTCTTAAACTTACCTATCTGTCTTGGTTCGCAAAATAATCGTATTGCCATTAGCCGTGATGGTTGGGGCGGCAGCCATAGGACTTGCATATCCATTATTAATTGGACTCCCCGGCTCAGAACAAAATATGATCCCACGAT
>JBKBQK010000207.1:0-1750 GCA_046292705.1 Candidatus Nitrosotenuis sp.
CATTCAAATCTTGTTCGTAAATATTGAACCAGAGAAACCAAGACACCTCCCCCCCTCACGCACAGTTTATTCGTAAAAAAGGTCTAGTTTACGTGACATTTCATCGTCATTTCCGGTCTTCTGGTCTAGGCAATCACAAATTGTAATTTTCGTTTTGGGAGCAACGTTACAGAACCCTAAAATTGAGCAAAAACTCTTTTAACAAATGAGGATGGTTATTACTTATGGATCGAGACGAATTAAAAACTGATTACGAAACGCACACCGTTTATGCCTTTAAAATCATTGCGTATTCTGACGCTTACACATAAATCAAAAACCTGTCATAAAAGTTACGTGGCAATTCAGATCCTCCAGTACGAGTTTCTAGGACCAATCAAGCTCTCAGAGTGGGGCCCTCCAATGGCCGAAGTCATCTATCTGGTTTTGAGGCGGACAAAGGAAACATTTGAGATAATTTATGCAGGCGAGTCTGAAAAAACAGAAGAGGCTAATTTTTTCACAAAAAATGACAAATTCAAGTGCTGGATTCAGAACGCAGGCTCCGAAGAAAACCTATACCTGTCGATTTATCCAATGTGGGACTCATCACAAGAAGACCGAAAGAGAATACTGGACAAAATAATCAAATGGTATCAACCACAATGCAACATTGAAGCCTCAAATAACATGTAATGTGAGAAAAACCATGAAGTGTCCCTGCTGTGGCTCCAAGTTGGAAAAGAAAGAGGATTTGGGGCAAAGCGTATTGATGAAGTGTGCTGGCTGCGGCCTCTCTGACACCGTTTTAAAATCATGATGTCTTGTTTTTTAGCTCAAATATCTGCAAGGTGAGCAAATCTAGGGCCTTTTTTAGATGCTCAAATTCGTTTATGGAGTGGATTTGGCCTTCAACTAGCCCTCGGAGCACCTTGACTGTGCCTTTTTGGAATTCGTCGTTTGCTATTATTTCAAGTGCGTTGAGCTTTGACAACATGATGTCGAGCTCTTTTTTTAATTCATCTGATGAGCGGTGCTCCTTCATTTACATGAACCATCACACATTGATATATGAATCTAAAATTCAGAGGAGTTCTTCGTCGAGCTGCTCAAACTCTACATACTGCTTGCAGGTACAATGAGGAATAGAACATCTGCCAAGCTTGACTAGCGAGCTGCTGTTCTTTGATGGTTTGTGTGCATATGGAGCATGGTGACAGCGCTTGCAGTTCAATGGTTTGCTGACAAATTTCTTTTATTTAAGCTGAGTTATTTTATTGAAGGAATCAGTCTTCATCTTATACCATCATTAGAAACGAATTTTCTTTTTATTTTTTCAATGCTAACTTGAGATCTTTTATTGTTTCTTTGCTTTACGGCACAAGTACTGCTCTTGCGTCTATTTTTGAATACTTGAGGTCTGTTAACACCTCGTTTGCACTATGCAGAGGAAATGTCTTGTAGACAATTTTGAGTTGGTTTTGCTCTGCAATTTTTACCACTTGACTCATGTCTGATCTTGAGCCAATCACAGAGCCGCGAATTGTCTTTTCTGAAAATGTATCAAAGCTTGGAAGATTTACCAACACTCCTAGGACCATCATGCCTCCTTTTTTGATGGAGTTGAATGCAGCTGCTGCGACAGAATCCGATGGTGCAAAGACAATTGCGCAATCAAGCAGACCTTCTTCTTTTTTAAGTGAGGCAAGAAACTCTGATTGGTTCTCAGTATATTTGATGATGTTGTCCGCCCCAACTTTTTTTGCGACAT
>JBKBQK010000208.1:0-1743 GCA_046292705.1 Candidatus Nitrosotenuis sp.
GTTTAGATAATTGGAACAAAAACTGGTTACGTAAATTACTTGAGACTTTGTTTAACTCCCGCTGATGCAACAGAATCAAAAAAAGTAAGAGATAATAATGAATCACAGGCGACATGAGTATTCAATGAACGCTTTGTTCCTTCATTGCATGGTGTAACTATGAACGAACCTAAACCGACTCTTACTGCAAGGTTTATCTCACAAATTGAGGCCTTTGGAATTTCACCATCAAAAATACACAGAAACCTGAGCCCAGAAAAACTAGTCGAGGCAGCAGTACAAAGGAACGAAGGGATCATAACAAGCACAGGCTCACTTGCCGTAAAAACTGGCAAATACACAGGAAGATCCCCCGATGACCGCTTCATAGTGGACGACGACGAAACACACGACAATATTGATTGGGGCAAGATAAACCACCCGTTCCCAATAGATAGATTCGACAAGATACTACAAAAGATGAAAAAATTCGTCGAAGGAAAAGAGATCTTTGTCTTTGATGGCTTCGTTGGTGCAAGCAGGGAAAATAGGCTTGCCATCCGGGTAATAAATGATCGCGCCTGGCAGAGCCTTTTTGCGCGACAGCTCTTCGTGAGGCCGTTTGCAACAGAGCTAGAAGCACACGAACCGGAATTTACGATAATGTGCATCAATGACTTTGAGGCAATCCCAGAAGTAGATGGTACAGCATCAAATATTTTCATACTAATCAACTTGACAAAAAAAATAGTCCTCATTGGGGGGACAAGTTATGCAGGAGAAATGAAAAAGTCAATGTTCTCTGTAATGAATTACTTGTTGCCAAAAAAAGGAGTCTTTCCGATGCACTGCTCTGCAAACATTGGCAAGAACGGTGACACCGCATTATTTTTTGGACTTTCCGGCACGGGCAAGACCACCCTGTCTGCTGATTCTAACAGGATGCTCATAGGTGACGACGAGCACGGATGGTCAGATAGCGGCGTGTTTAACTTTGAAGGAGGGTGCTATGCAAAATGCATCAACTTAAACCAAGAGTCAGAACCGCAAATATGGAACGCAATCAAATCAGGTGCCGTGTTAGAAAACGTAGTGATTGACAAGGAGACACTCAAGCCGAACTTTGATGACGGCTCGATTACTGAAAACACAAGGGTTGCGTATCCACTTGAATACATTCCAACTGCAGTGTTTCCAAGTGTTGGTGGCCATCCAAAAGTAATTGTATTTTTGACTGCGGACGCACTCGGCGTGCTTCCTCCACTCTCAAGGCTCACAAAAGAAGGAGCGATGTATCACTTTATGTCGGGCTATACAAGCAAGCTTGCGGGCACAGAAAGAGGAATCAAAGAACCAAAAGCAACGTTCTCAGAGTGCTTCGGCGCGCCTTTCATGCCAAGGCCTGCATCAGTCTATGCAAAACTGCTTGGAGAAAAAATAAAAAAACACAACACTATTGTGTACCTAATCAATACCGGCTGGTCCGGAGGTCCTTATGGAGTAGGCAAGAGAATAAGCATCAAGCACAGCAGAGCAATGGTTACTGCAGCTCTCACGGGTGCACTCGACATAGTAAAGTACAGACACAACGACCTCTTCAATCTCGATGTGCCAACAGAGTGCCAAGGCGTTCCATCAGAGGTGCTTGACCCCAAGATAACTTGGCAGGACAAAGACGCCTATGACTTATCCGCAAAGAAGTTGGCGCAGATGTTTGTAGACAATTTCAAAAAATTCAAGGACGTCTCACCAGAAATCATAGAC
>JBKBQK010000209.1:0-1723 GCA_046292705.1 Candidatus Nitrosotenuis sp.
GGACGAAAAAGAGGCCATTCGGATGGCAAACGACAGCGAGTACGGCCTTGGCGCAAGCATATGGACTGAGAATCTAAACAAGGCCGAATCACTCTCAAAGAAAATAGAATCAGGAATAGTCACAGTAAACAACGTGGTAATATCGGACCCAAGAATCCCGTTTGGAGGAATCAAGCACAGCGGGTATGGCAGAGAGCTCTCAAAATACGGCATGTTGGAGTTTGTCAACATCAAGTCAGTGAGATTCTATGATCAGCTCATACACCATCATTACGTAGAATAATTTCTGTGAATGCGGCTGCCGGGATTTGAACCCGGGTCACGGAATTGGCAATCCCGCATATTAACCAGGCTGTACTACAGCCGCATGATTGTTTAGACTAAACCAAGTCTATTAAAATGAATTGTTGCCCCATATCTTTAATCGTAGAGAGTATCTATGTAAAACATGGATAGCAGACTGGAACAAAAAATAAATGAAAAAATTCAAGAGGCACTCACAAACATAAGTCAAATCCAACAACTTGCAAAAACCTTGGATAAAAAAAGAGCCGATTCGCCGAATTTCAAATATGGCATAATAATTGGAAGATTGTATAACTCATTTTATTATCAATCAAGAAGGATTCTCAAGCGGGATCCAACAGAGCAAGAGTTTTCAGAATTCTTGGGAATTCTATCAAAAAGACAAGATGAGATTCTACAATATCTCTAGTTTTTCCTGAGTGGGATTACTTTGACTGTCGGTGTAACCGGTAGTTTGACGCATGCACCAACAAGTGCCTTTTTTGCCAAATCTAGGTGATCCTTTTTTACGTGCATTTCCATGAGTACTTGGCCTTGTTTTACGCGCGCAGCTAAGCTTACCGCCTTTCCAAAAGCCCGCCTCATACCTTCCTGAAGTCTGTCTGCTCCAGCAGTGGCAATCATCTTGTTTTCTCTGAGCAAAACATGTGGGTAGATTCGAAGGACGGAATAATATCCACTCTCGCCTGCTACTTGTTCGACTGTCTTGTTTGCAGAAAGTCTTGCAGACTCGATTGCCATGTGTCTTATCTGCATTTTTTCATTTGAGCACAGCTGGACGCAATAGTCGTATTCACCTCTTTTTCCGCCTTGATATTTGGCAATCTTTGGCTGAGGCTTTCCTTTTATGAACTCCTTTCTTGTGTATGGTTGGCCGTTTCCTCTTCTATAACATCCACCGTGCATAATATCACTGCTGAAAACACAAAATAGGCACATATATTTTAACGGTGAGATATTTCCGCGATTCGATAACTTATATGGAAATTATCGTAATTTTTGCCAAATGAGCTCTGATGCCGAACCAGACATTGAAGGTACATTGGTTGACGATCATACTCTGATCACAAACAAGGAGATGCAAAACGACCTTGAACTAAAAGGATATGGTGAAACAAGGCAAGGCAGATTTCTCCTCAAACCGTTTGAGTCATTATATTTTCTCTTCTACAAGAAACTACACCTTACCAAAGGCAAGAAGATAATTGGGTTTGACGAGCTTTTGCAGATCTGCAGCAAATTCGATGAGAACGCGTTAACAAAATTTCTAATTTACCGTGATCTTCGTGTGAGGGGGTATACGGTAAAGGACGGCTTTGGATTCGGATCGGATTTTCGTGTATATGAACGTGGTCAGTTTGGAGAAAAAGGTGCAAAATATCTCGTGTTCGGACTTGCAGAAGGCAAGCAGGAAAAG
>JBKBQK010000210.1:0-1719 GCA_046292705.1 Candidatus Nitrosotenuis sp.
GGTAGTCGACGTAAAAAAGACAGAATTTCTCTCAAAAATCAGACATGGTGTAGGCGCCGCAAGGAAGATTTCTTTTGCAGATGGGAGTAATGTCATCGAATACGCCGTAGGCTGGCAGGACGGCAAGCTAGTATCATACATTGCAACAAGTGGCCTGCCACTAGACGGATACTATGCGACACTTATCATTTCCAAAAAGGAAAAAACACATCTGAGCTGGACCTCATATTTGATTAGCAATAGTTCCGATAAAAAGCAATTTGAGGAATTTCTGATGTTTATTGAATCATTTTACGCCAATTCACTCAAAAACCTCAAGGACAAACTGGAAAAAGCATCATAAGTTACTTCGATGTAATCAACTTATGAGCGATACGCGATTTACACTCTTGGGCGTTGCGTTTATTTTTGCAGGTTTTTTAATTCTTGGCATATTTGGACAACGACACTATGATCTATCTATCCAGGCACAGGAATTTGGCAGCTGTTTTGAGTTTATAGATGGAGTACAAACCGAAGTGGATTGCCAAGTTGCCGCTCAAGACAAAGCGGCGTTCTTTGCTCTTGTTATCGGCTTGATTTCTTTTGGGGTATTTTTACTAATCAAGGGAGTCAGAGGCAAATGGGATCAGGATGTGAAACCTGAAGATGCAGTAGGTCCAAGCTCCTCTTTTCCAAGCTAGACTCGGATAATTCCATTTTGTATTAGGTACTGAATTCCTTTGACAAAGTCAGAATTTCCTATTTTGCCTTCTGCCCACCATTTCGCGTTAGATTTTATCCAAGACGGTATTTTTTGCTCTGTGTCCCTTCCTTGTGGTGTGGACGGAGTTTGAATTATTTTTTGCTCAATTAAATATTCAAGTCCTTTGGTAAAATCGGAATCGCCTATTTTATCATCAGCCCACCATCCTGCATTTGACTTTACCCAATCTGGGATTACAATCGATCTCTCATCTAGAATGCGCGGAATTGCCTCAAGTGACACCAGCTGTATACCATTTGATTCAATATCATGTAGTAGTGTTTGGAGCAGCTGTGCTTTGTTGCCATCTATCTCATTTGTAAAGATATCAGTCTTTACCGCAAAATCTGAAGGCTGCAAGCTTATCAAAGCGTATCCGTTCTGCTTGATGCTGTTTTGAATTTTTGTAAGTGCTTTTTGTGATATAGTTCCAGAGTAGAATGGATCATCGTTTATGAGGTTAGCAAAAGAGATGGTGCTTGGAGCATGCTTCAACGAATCCTGTTCAAAGGGAGGCCTGTCATTTGCTATATTTGCACTGAAGTATTCCATCTTTGCTTGTTTCATAGCTTCGAGTGTGTCTTTGTTAAATGCGTCGTATGGTGGACTGAAAATCGTCAGCTTTACTCCAAAGAGTTTGGCAATTTTTTCATTTGTTTTAAGTATGCTTGCAGTTTGTTTTTCTTTATCAAAGCTGGTGTGATCAATGTGTTCCCATCCACGGTTGGCTAATCGAATTTTGGATGTTTTTGAGTCAAGTTTAGATTTTAGGAAATCAGTTACCTTTGGATCATCACCCAAGTATTTTCCGATTACTGTTAGTGTCAGTGGAGTGTTATTTTTATCAAATATGTCGATTACGGTGTTTTGCACATCATTTAACCAAAAATCTTGTATGTTATCCAACCTGAACGCAACACAGTTACAGTTAAGAGGCTCTGGTTTTGTCAAAGTCGGTTTTTTATCAATCTTGA
>JBKBQK010000211.1:0-1671 GCA_046292705.1 Candidatus Nitrosotenuis sp.
TGTTTACCTACTAAAAGGGCATATTTCTGCATACGTGTATTTCCATGAATATAAGGTACGGCGTCTACAATCGCCAGAATCCATTTTTCTTTAATTGATAATTCTGAAGAGGTCAATTCTACCTGAATATTCACGCCCATCACTTAAAATGCCTTCCACAACTTTCTTCTGTAGATAATCAACTCTTATAGATCCAAGTAAATTATGTGTACGTCACGTCTCAGGGATCAAATTCTTAAGCCAACAGAGTTGTTCCCATGAAGTAATGCCTCTACTAAAACCCCGCCTGAGCCCATAAAGGGGTCAAAAACCACCTTTTTCCTATCAGATGCATACTTTGCAATCAATCTCTTGGCTATCTCAGGATGCATTCGTGCAGGATACAAGTGAAAGCCGTGAGTATAGTCATGTGTACTAATATCTAAAAAAGTCCAATCTTCTTTAGATCTCATAAGTGATGTAGTTTCCAATCCTGACATTTTCAGTTACTTGATACTATTAAAATTTGAAATTATTCATAACGAGATGGTCTCATGGGGTATGGTAATGGTGTGGTTAGCTTTAGATCTGTCCGTGGAATCGGCTACAAAATGATCAAAAATCGATGGTTTCTACACGACCATAAAAAGAAAAAAAGGTTAGCTAGTACCTGTGCTACTAATGTAGTCAAAGGTAATTTTGTTGTCGGTTGTATGAGCTATTGTATCAGCATTTTTAACGTCTGGTGTTCCATTGCCGTCAGTATCTTGCCACATTTCGTAGTTAGTAAACCAACCATTACTGAATGGTTCCTTAACTCCTCGGTTAAGTCCACCGTAGTAGATTTTTCCATCAGTGTTGGTAATGTCAGTAAAGGAAGCCAATTTGACAAGGGTATTGTCAACTTTGGGTCTTTCTGCAACATACAAACCATTTTTGGGATCTCCAAAGTTAGCTGATTGGTTCAATAACGTACATTGTTGGTTATCAGTGATGTCAACAAGAGCTATGTCGTAGATACTGTTAGCTCTACCATCTTTTACACCGTTTGTGACTTGTGCCAACATTGAATCGTTAGCATCAATCGGTAGATCTATTGTACAAGTTAATCGAGTAGAAGTTCCAACCGAATTGACTATTTCAAACCATTCGACGTATTCTCTTGCTGTAGCACAGTTAATTCCTCTGCAAATAGAATCAGTGCCAGTTTGAACCATTGGTTGCGCATCCGTCGAATCAGTTGTCAAACCAGTCCAAACAGAAACCCAACAAGCTGTAAGATTTGTTGTTCCACAATCAAAGCCTACTGGATCATTTGGTGTTGGTACTGGGTAAGTCAGAGCTGATTGATAGACTTGAGAACTAGCTTCAGCAGAAGCTCCTCTCATTGCATATCCCGCAAAGTTAGCTGTTGGAGATACGATGCCTCCATGAGTGGGTCTATCTTTATCATGAACTACTTTTACACCTTTATAATTGAAGTCGGTAGGATCTAATTTTACAACAATTTCACGAGTTTCTCCATTCTCGTCTGTTGCTCTAAAATGTACACCAGTTTCAATTAAACCAGCAGTACAATTTACAGGATCTAAATCCCATCCCTGTGTGATTGCTTCGTACTTGTAGGAGTGATTTTTGACTTCATCTTTAAAGCCAGCTTTTTGTAATGCATGTTTTATTGCTTCTTGCTCA
>JBKBQK010000212.1:0-1669 GCA_046292705.1 Candidatus Nitrosotenuis sp.
GCAGTGTGGCCGGGCGGAATCAGGGTTACTCCAAAGGAAGAAGAGGTAGGACTCGACCTAGCTCAACACGGCGAAAGGTCGTACGTCAACGAGTAACTCCCTTATTTTTTCAATTTCGCATTTAACAGATTTTGGTATTTGCAGACAAATTTTTTGAATAACTAAACAGTCGTTTAATTTCATTCTGGCAAGTTTTATACTTTTTGGACGCATTAATCCACCATTGAAAAATCTAATTCATCAAAAACAACAGAAGCTGCACACAAATCTGCTTCTACTCTTAGTCATTCCTCTAATTGCATATTTTGTACAGGTGCTTGGCGTGCCAATAATTAGATTCTTGGCTGTAGTAGTAATGGCTGTTTTTTCTTTCTACTTGATAATGTCTGTAAAAAAAGAAGGGTTTGCTGCAGGATTTTGTGTCTTTTTGGGTTGTGCAACTATTATGGCAGGCGTGCTGATAACAGACGATATTGCCATTCCTCAAAAATCTCCAATTAAATTCCAACTATTCTATGAAACCACATCAGAACAGATTCAACGACTGCATGTGTCAAAAGATTTTCTGCATCTTTACAGTCTATTTACAGGAGTTTCATGCATGGCACTTGGTTTGATTTTTGCGTACAAGCCGTCTTTCATTCAAGTGAAAAACTTTGTACCATACGAATACCCATATCCAATTTGGGACAGTAAAACACAACCAATAACAAAATTTAGCAAAAATCTGATAAGCACAAAAAAACTTCTCACCAGCAAAGAAAAAATGCTCCTGTGTAGATTCAAGTATTTGCTTGTTTTAATTGACGGAAAACTGTATCTGGTTCCACCAAACGAGATGATTCCAGAAGATGCCATTATAATACGCACAAAATCAAGCAACACGCTGTGCGGAATTTCTCGGTTTTAGTATGAATTCTGCGTGTTCCTTTAATTGTTGAAATGTTTAGTATTGTACGGCGGGCGGGAGGATCTCTTGTCGGGCTTGTACCTGACATCATGTGAACCTGCTTGCCTGACACATTTTCAAATTGTGTATTATGAAATTGAAACCGTAGGCATTCTTAATACATTTTATGCATTGTGTAAAACGTTCCTTGTTTTACCATTCAGTGGCACACCTTATGTGTTGATCAGTAAGCATTGGTCTACCAGCCTAGTATTGCTATTGGCATAATGATGTGCCAGTGATATTATTTAGGTTCATGTAGCGGCGTTGTTGCCTAATTCCACGTTACGCTACGAATCATCACGATTCCATATTCAACTGTGTGTGACAGTATGGTTGGTATTACCATAAAATACGATTTGCAGTCCACCAAATGAATTACGCAACAACGCCGCTGATTTGCACAACCTAGTTTAGATGGTTTGTATTAGATTGGAAGATGAAATACTCTAAGATCGTCATAATTGCTGGTGTACTGGTTGTTTTATTTGGAGCGATCTTTCAATTTCAAGGTCGTGGCCAAATTGGACCAGAATCATCATTTATGTACCAAAATGAAAAATGGGTTGATTATGGGTATGTGATAATAGCTTGCGGTGCGGCAATTATTGCTGTTGGTGTATATTTGAGAAATAAGAAATTTTGTAACCATTTACCTTTTTGAAGTGAAATTACCGAGATATTTCATTGCATAGTCATAAAAGTTCTCTCCGCGCAGCC
>JBKBQK010000213.1:0-1660 GCA_046292705.1 Candidatus Nitrosotenuis sp.
GTGGATCCAAAGATGTCGTCAATTGCGGATGTAGCAATGATTGCCACTCTGACTGGCCCAAATGTTGCGCTGATCCTATAGCGAATCTCTGGGAGGTTCTCATCTCGTAACGTCTGGTTGATTTTTTCTTTTGCAGCTAATGCCTTCATGCAGCAATTCAGCATTTCTTCAAATGGGCCTATCTCTTCTGAATCTGTCTTTGGGAAATAATACAATAACGCGTCGCCGATATTTTTGACTACTACACCGTTGTTTTGCGTAATTACTGTTGCAAGCGAGTTGAGAAATATCGAGTAAAATTTGGTAGTCTGAAAATCACTAAGTTTTGAGGTGAGTTTAGTCGATCCTACTATGTCTACAAAACACACACAGTAATTCGAGCTGTACTGTGAGAACTGCAAAAGTATGTCTTTTTGTTGTTTGATGACATCCTCACGTTCTTTGATTTTTAACAGCGAATCTTGGATTTGCTCTGCCATCTGATCAAAGGATCGAGATAATTGGCCTATTTCGTCTTGAGTTCTTATGTTTGTGCGTACATCAAGATCGCCGCCAGCTATTTTTCGTGCTGCCTGCTGCAGCTTTATCAAAGGTTTTGAAATCAGTTTTGATAAAAAGTATGTTACTATTCCCACAGCTATTGTTATAGTGACTCCAAGTAGGATGATTTTCTCTTGTAGCTCATACACTGGTTCAAAAACCTCAGTATCATCAATCTCAACTAACAAGACAAGCCCTAAATCTTTCATGCAGTTTGAAGACCCAAGAACTATGATACCTCTATAATCTGGGTATAGGCTGTTATGATTCTGACCACTCCCAAAACAAAGGTTTACTGGATTCGTATCTACTTTTTTTTTGAAGGCGGCACTTTCTACAAACCTGGATTCTGAGACCAACATCTTGTCTTCATTGACAAGATATGATTCTCCAGTTTTTCCAAGGCCAAGCCTGTTTAGTAAAATCTGATCAATGGACTGGGTGTCTGCAGTAACAATTGCAACGCCAATTGCCGAGTCTTTTGGGTTGTCATAAATAGGTGTCACTAAAAGCAATTTTCTTTTTCCATCTTTTGTCTTAGCTATCTGAGCAAATGGTTCATTGAGGCCTTTGATGAATATTGGATCGGTTAGAAATTCTTTTTTGTCTCTCATGCTCAACAATGAAAAGAGTCTTTTGCCTTCAGCGTTTACTATCTCTACATTCTCAAGATCATTTAAACCGCCAATCGTTGCCTCGAATGCTTGAATTTCTATCAAAAATGCAATTCTTCGCTCAGAGATTTTTGCAGCAAAGGCGGTTTCATCTTCAATTGTGCTAAACTCTTTGATTAAATTTTTAATCATGGGGTCTGTGGCGATTACTTGAATTTGCTGAATTTTCGAGCTCAATAAATTTCGCACAGAATCGCCCCTTACTGCAGATTGGCTGGTAAGCTGATCCATCGCACGTTGTTCAATTATGAGATTTGCGTAGTGAAATGAAAAAAAGACTGTAACTCCGATTCCAACAAGAGATACCAGCATCACCAAGGTAACAAGTTTTTTGTCAAGTGTTACTGGTATTGGCTTCCTCATGGATTCGAAGGAAATAGCTTAGAATATCTCTTTTTCTCAGATTCTTGATGGTTCTGTCGGGTTATCGAGACCTGTTCGGGCAG
>JBKBQK010000214.1:0-1649 GCA_046292705.1 Candidatus Nitrosotenuis sp.
ACCAGTACCCATTTTGGGGCTATTTTAGACCCACTTTGGCTGCGATTATCTGCTCACAGATCCCTCGTGATCGACAGTAATGCTTTGGTCAAAAAAAGAGGTCTCAAAAGTATTAAAATAATGATCTGGAAATGAGTATGATGGGAAATGTTGGCGGGATCTAAAAATCGTTCTTTGTCTGTAGAAGAACTACTTGGGCGAACTCTGAATGATGTTGAAATCAAATACGCTCCCGAATCACTTTACATTCAAGGTCCGCTGGAGATTCCATTGCCTTGCCCAAAGGTTTCAGTAATCGGTACAAGAAAGCCTTCGCCTAAAGGACTCTCTGACGCATATTCAATTGCAAAAAAACTGTCTGAGAATCATATCATAGTTGTCAGCGGACTGGCGGATGGAATTGATACCGCGGCACATAAAGCAGCCATTGATAGTGGAGGAAGAACTATTGCAGTACTTGGAACTCCCTTAAACAACGTATATCCACACAAAAACTCTGATCTTCAGCAGGAAATCATGGAAAACCACCTTGCAATTTCACAGTTTCCAGTAGGATACCCGATCACTCGGAAAAACTTTGTAATTAGAAATAGGACTATGGCTTTAATCTCTGACGCATCAATAATTGTTGAGGCTGGAGATTCAAGTGGCTCGCTACATCAAGGCTGGGAAACTCTCCGGCTAGGAAGACCGCTGTTTATTTGGAAAACTCTTTTGAATGATTCTAAATTGGATTGGCCAAAGACCATGATAGAATACGGAGCAACGGAACTTGATGATCCAATGGATGTGTTGGGGGTTATACCGTCACATCTTAAGATGATCGATCTATTCCAGTAATTTTTGTTATGCGCCTTACTGAGCTTGAATTCTGCTCTCTTTTGACATATTCGCCACATGGGAATTCAGAGACTGAACTGCGTTCCAAGACCGTGATGTCAGACCTCAAGAATGATAAATACATCACATTGAATTCAAAACAAACTCTGATGTCGGAATATCTTGCAGAAGGAATCAAGAAACATCTAGATACACTTCATTTTGCTGAATACTTTAAAGTAAACCCAATTCTAATTCCCACTCCCAAAAGTTCGCTGTCAAAATCAAACACCATTTGGGTTCCGCAACGCCTTGCAAACGCTTTAGTTAATGAGGGTCTTGGAAGAGAGGTCAGATCATTACTTCAACGTGAAAAACCAGTCGCTAAATATTCGACTAGTTTACCAAAGTATAGGCCAAAAGCTATTGATCATTACAATTCTATGGTGGTTAAGAAAACACTGGATGATCCTAAAGAGATCCTTTTAGTGGATGATGTCATAACACGCGGTGCCACTCTTCTTGGTGCCGCAAATAAGCTTGCAGATATTTTTCCCAACACCAGAATTCGCGCATTTGCATTTATGCGAACAATGAGTCCTAGGAAATTTAAGAACATTTTTGATCCCTGCAAGGGGGAAATTATTCTTCGTGATGACGGTAATACGTTTAGAAATCCATAACAACAATTTAGTAAATTTCCGTTTTTTTTTTTTTTTTGAATAGAGAATAAAATTTGGTTATGTTTTGCTTAAGCTAAGATTTAAAAAATTAAAATCGATTAACTAATCTTAAATCTGTTTCAATTTATAGTTTATACCAATGGAGCT
>JBKBQK010000215.1:0-1640 GCA_046292705.1 Candidatus Nitrosotenuis sp.
TAACTACCTTGAAAGTAAGTGTTGTGATGGTAAATTGAAAAAAGAATACGAACAATGTCTAAACCCAGCATCATGTGACGTGATGAGCTGTTGTCCTGTCGACAACACTTTCAAGATAATTGGAAAAAAATTCACCATCCACATTTTACGCAATATGGGTCTACTGAACCAAAGCAGGTTCAACCAACTTTTAGAATCAATTGAAGGAATTAACCCAAAGACACTCTCGATAAGACTACGTGAAATGGAAAGAAATGGACTAATAAAACGAAAGATCTATCCAGATACTCCGCCCCGAGTAGAATACTCTGTTACCAAAAAAGGACTCGCACTAAAACCGGTGATTTTAGCAATGGCCGAATTCTCAATGAAATATTGTGCAAAAGACATCTTCAAAGACGGAAAATCAAGAACATTAAAACAGGTTTTCAATCCCAGAATAATCAATATACCAAAAGAACACAGAAGATAGCTTGCATTAGTTGTCAGGATCATAATACTTCCTGCTAATCCTGTAAGAAATTGTATTGTTTGTCAGACTGCAATCTATGTCGCAGCCAAGTGCATTGAATGCAGACATGTAATATGTCTGAAAATAGATAGACCATTTCATCCCCATGTCATGTTTCATGACAAATTTGACAAAATCTTCTTCTACTATCTCACTGAAATGGAAACCGGAAGCCTTTGCCCTACTTCGAAGGATGGATATCCATTCTTTTACGTCTAGTTTGCCGCGCATTGCCAAAAGCATGTCTTTTGGAACGTTTTTTCCACTTGCGTCTGCAACCTCCATTATGGTCTTGTCGTCTAGTCTCTCAAAATATGAAATGAGGATGTCTTTTGGTATTGGAACCCATCCGGTTTTTGCAGCCACTATGTCCCAGTCTACAGCGTGTGCAAGAAGCTGGTTTATTGCCGAATTTATGGTGGTATTTTCTGATTTTGCATAAGAACGTAGCTTGTCAAGTGTCCTTTTGCCTATTCTGGCAGTAATGGTCTCTGTCTTTTCGCTTTTGTACTCATTTGTCATAAAATTACCATCTTTTGTAAGATTTTATGGTTAAAGTATTTTCTCAAAATTCCACAAAAATGAAAAAATCGATTACAAGTGCTTACAAATGAACACATACCATCCGAATCGAGTCGGAGATTTCATGACATTTAACAATGATGAATGACTACAATTTACAATGTTTTCAGTAGAACCAGTGTGGGCTGAATTTGAATCACCACAATACAAATCCTATACTCTTGGTAATTTTAGAGAAATTCCACAAATTCAGAACATATCTGAAGAAAAACAGTTTGAAATCGAAGTTGTCGGAAACGTCCTGCCATTTAAGACTAACAACTATGTCACAGATCAGCTTATAGATTTGAATAACGCCTTAGATGACCCAATCTTCATTCTAACATTTCCTCAGAAAGGTATGTTAAAATCACATCACTATAGGAAAATGGCAGCTGTACTCAAACACGGCGCTGACAAAAAAACTATACAATCCATTGCAAACAAAATCCGACTAGAACTAAATCCGCATCCAGCCGGCCAAATGCAACACAACATACCACAGCTTAAAGATGGCACTAAACTTTACGGCATGCAACACAAATACAAAGAAACAATTCTCTTCTTT
>JBKBQK010000216.1:0-1623 GCA_046292705.1 Candidatus Nitrosotenuis sp.
GCCGCAATTGAGTCTGCTTTCAGCGCTTGGTCTCTGTCTGCAAAGTAACCATACCAGTTACCATCGACTGCCTGGACCATTCTGAGTATCTTACCGTTGACGGTAACATCAGGCTCACCTTTGGCTTCGTCAGTATCTTTGATATCACTATCAATCACAACTACTTCGATGACCATTGGTCCTGCGAAATAGTTCTGGAATTGAGAGTTCTCAGCCGATACAAACAAGTTTGCATTTGCCGCTGCGGCCTCTTGCATTGTGCTTGGAGCAAATGTAGTAAAGCCGGCAGCCAGCATAATAGTCATTAATGTAAGACTAGTTAGTTTACGTCCTATCTCGTTGTTCATGTTATTGAATTTCAGTTCGAAAATCACTATATAAGATTAATGGACAATTTATCCACAATTCCACGCTTTTTTGAATAAATTTTAGGCGCGATTTGGTTCTGATCGATTTTTTTGATCGCATATTGCAAATTTTACAAACGCGAGCGGCAAAGCCCGAGCCTTTAGGGTCTGCAGCATCAGAAATCAGAAGGTGAAGTTGGTGTATTCAGCCTTTCTTTAACAAAATCGATGGATTTGACTGGCGAGGGGTCCGTCCTGTTTAGTATGGCATAGTAAAGCGATGCATAATCCAACATATAGATAAGACAGGCCAATTTTGTAAGAATGCTTCCGCTTGGCGATATGACCTCCTTGTAGTCAATATTGTTTTTTTCAAAGTATTCTCTAAATATTGCCCACCTCTCCTTTGTTTTTGCATAATCATCCTTTCCTTGCAGCAAGACGGGTTTTACTTCCGATGGTTTTTCCCATGAGACAATGCCATTGTGCGAAGCCTCAATGACATCCTCAATTATTGCATGAGTTTTTGCGTTTTCTTGCAGTGAGCTCTTGAAGCGAACCGCTGCAGCTTGCAGACCCCACGGATAATAGATCACAGGTATCCCAGACAGCCAGTCAGCCAGATCAAGTGATGGGTTTGTTTTTGACAAATTTGAAGAGTTGATTTGTTTTGAGAGGTTTTGTAATTTATTTATTGATTCAACTATATCTTGTTTGCTAACTGGAATTATGGAGTTTAGGGTAGCAAGAATGGAATAAACATAATTGATAAATGAAGCCCGCGGTGAGTGAATTTTTTGAATTTGCCTGAATTCTATGTTGTGTTTTATGCAGTACTGCTCCATTTTTCCTCCAGATGAGAACGCAACAAGATTGCAATCGAGTTTTGCTGCAGAATCTAGAACCGTCAGAGTCTCGGCCGTATTACCGGAAATACTTACAGCAATTACAAGTGTGTTAGAATCAACAGTCTTTGGCAGAATGTATCCTTTGACTAAACTTACATGCATGTTGGTTTTTGACAAAATCGCAGAAAAAAGATCTCCTATTGCACCAGAGCCACCCATGCCTGCAAACACAATGTGATCGATGTTTTTGTAGTCTATCGCATCATGTTTTTTGTTGTAGGAATCAGCTGCCAGCTGTGCCCACACATCATAAGCTTTGTACATCCCATCTTTGTCGATTTCATTCATAATTGATATGTCAAGCAATTCAAAATTCCGACAATTTGTTATAATATATTGATTTAGAACTAGTTTCTTTTTTGTACAAG
>JBKBQK010000217.1:0-1621 GCA_046292705.1 Candidatus Nitrosotenuis sp.
AAACATGGAATGATGTAAAATACGTAAATGTTTTACAAATATGGTAAAGTAAATGACAAAAGCGTTTGATAAGACACTTGATGCCATCGATGATTTGGAAGAAGCCATAACCGAGGCAAGAACTCAAAAACTGGTCGCGGATCCCAAAAAGGCACAAGATCTAGATAAGATAATCTCGATTCTTGAAAAGGCACAAAGTGTCATCATTGACGCTGTTGTAATATTTGAGAAGCATGAAAGGGCTCTGTAAACGATTCAGATTTTCCCACATACCCACAATTACGACATACATAAAAAACGGTTCCATTTGAGTGAGTGGCCAGCTTTTCAAGTTTCATTCCATGACATTCTGGCTTGTTAAAGTCATGCTTTGTTTGCATAACACACCATTGCAAAATTAGTATAAAAGCACATTTGCTTTCTGCTTTGTCGACCAATTCAGCCTATTCCTGACCAGATGATCTAATTTCCTGCACCAAACAAGCTTTGGATCTGATCTCCCCTGACCAACATCATGTATCACTGGAATGAATACAATGAGAAATTGATCAGGAGAGGTGAGATTTTCATCTCAAAAGACGTCATTAATTCCTGGAATAAGGAACTTGCTGTTATGAACCGCAACAAAATAGGCAGGAAATACCAGTTCCCAGATTCCTTTATGAAAATACTGGGATACGTCCGGGTTTATTTTGGGCTGCCATACCGCCAGACAGAAGGCATGATGAAATCATATGGTGCCGCAATACCGGCAGTTCCGGATTACACTGCAATCCACAAGAGAATCAACAGGTTGGACATCAGGATAAAGCCAATCTCATCAAAAGGTAACATCGTCCTAGCTGTTGATTCCACAGGAATCAAGGTGACAAACAGGGGTGACTGGATGCGCCACAAATGGGGGCGCAGAAGGAGGGGGTTTCTGAAGATACATGTCGGCGTGGACGTAAACACAAAACAAATCCTTGCCATAAAAATAACAGACGAGCACTCGCATGACTCCAAATCCCTTGGACACATCATAAGAGAATCTGCAAGACATGGAACGATAACCAAGCTGCTTGGCGATGGTGCGTTTGATTCCAGAAAGATATTCTTGTATCTTGGTGATAGAAATATCATACCTGCAATCAAGGTAAAGAAAAACTCGATACCAAATGCAAGGGGGTGCTACCCAAGAAAAAAGGCAGTCATATTGCAAATGGCAGATTATTCTAAATGGGCTGCCAGCGTTAGCTATGGAAAACGGTGGATTGTCGAGTCGGTCTTTTCTAGCATCAAAAGAATGTTCGGAGAAGAGGTCCGATCCAAGAAAAGATGCAATATGGTACGGGAACTGATGCTCAAGGTGTCACTGTATAACAAATTCATGGTAGTTTAGGAAGATCAATTCCTACTGAATAGTATTGAATTATTGGGATTTAGTCGACAAAGCATTGCTTTCATTAACTTTTAAAAAAGATAAAAGACGAGGATTGGATTTCTCTGAACAGTTAAAGAGTAGCGAGACTCAAATTGTAGAAAGCAAATTGGGACGCTTAGAATATTCCTATCCTAATTTTTCTGCGCTTTAATTTAAAAAAATAAAAAAAGAGGGTTATCCTCTAATTGATTGTGCAAT
>JBKBQK010000218.1:0-1618 GCA_046292705.1 Candidatus Nitrosotenuis sp.
ATTTTTTATCATGCTTGAAGAGAGAAACAAGCTCACGATGCTGAGCCGCTTGATTCTTTTGGCCAAAAATAAAACGAGTTTCCTGTATCAGCTCACACAACATACCCAATTGAAGGTCACCAAACCTGCAAATAACGCAATAATCACTTTACTAAAACCTGTAATTGAGCAGAAGGCCTTGGCATCAATACAGACACGATTGGTCAGTAGTTTGGCAAGCGAGATAAGTTACTCCGGAAGGGCTGCAAACCCAAAAACCCTTGCGCAGCAGACCATAGCGTACGCAATACTTACACTTTTGATCACATTCCCCCTTGGGATTATCCTTGGGCTTTGGTTGGATGGTACATTTTTTGCATTGTTATCAGCCCCGCCTCTTGTCTTTGCACTCCCATCGCTGAAGTTAAAGTTGAGTCAAGCAGAACGTAAAACTGCAATAGATGACGAATTAGCATTCTTTGCAGTTTACGGCAGTGTCATGCAGTCCGTAGGCAGGTCCCTTTACGATGCAATTTTGCAATCAGTTGGAAAGAAGATCTTTCCAATAATTGAAAGTGAGGGAAGGATGTTGGAGCGCAATGTTTCGCTCTTTGGTATGGATCAGCTTGAAGCCATTAACACGTTGGCGCTTCCCCACCCAAACACGGCGTTTAGAAACTTGCTTTTGGGATATGTTTCGATACAAAAAAGCGGGGGCGATCTCATAAGATACATGGAGTCAAAAAGTGAAGAGTTCTTCAGTCAAACCAAATTCAAGTTTTCCAAATATGCGTCTTCTGCTGAAAATATTGCAGAGATCCTGCTCATTTTGTTAAACATACTTCCGATCTTGCTCATTATGTCATCATTTTTGATGAGCCATGAATCCCTGAGGATCATTATCAGTCTCTCCTTTGTCGCCGTGCCAGTGATTACGGCCACCTTACTCATCTTTGTTAACGGCATTCAGCCAAAAACGCATAACATTATTGGAGTCAACATCTCTCCCATAGTTGTAGGTACAATTGCTGGCCTAGTCGCACTTTTTGTAGTGCCACAGGGATGGTTTATTTTTGCAGTCGTAGCCATCGCAACTTCGCTGGCCAACTTCATCAGTCTCTCAAAGCAATTTGCAGAAATCCACATGGTCGAATCTGCACTGCCGGATTTTTTCAGAGACATCACTGAATGCGTAAAAATAGGACTCGATATTCCAAACGCCGTCATCCGAATTTCAAATGAAAGAAGATACAACAGAATTTTTGACACACTTATATCAAATATCTCCACCCGTGTCAGTTTTGGCGAGGCAATCTCAAATGCCATACAAAAGACGCTCATTCGTTCATGGCATGCAAAGATCTCATTTTTCATCCTAGGAAAGATAGTCGAAAGTGGCGGAGGGAGTCCGCAAATTCTTGAAGAAATAACAGGCTTCACTACAAAAATCAATCAAACAAGAGCAGAGATGGTTAACCGAGTAAAGATCTTTACGTTGATGGTCTACGCAAGCCCCCTGCTCATGGTCTGGGCAACACAGGGAATGAAGGATCTTTTAGGCAAGATAGGGCCGGAATACAACCAGATGATGCATGGGTTTGGATCCACTTTGACAGTGTCGCAGGATTTTTTGCAGCTT
>JBKBQK010000219.1:0-1617 GCA_046292705.1 Candidatus Nitrosotenuis sp.
TCGTATGGTTCAAGTGGCTTTTTCGTAGTTTCGTTGTGGTGCAGCCACTCAAGTGTCTTGATGAAGGATTCGGCAAGCTCGGTGGTCGTCAGAACCGGTATTCCAAGTTCGATTGCCTTTCTACGGATTTGGTATTCGTCATACAGCATGCCGACATATTTTTCAAGTGTAGATGTGGAGGGGATGTTTATGATGAAGTTGATTTTTCGCTCGTAGAGCAAGTCTGCGATGTTTGGTTTTCGCTGCGGCTCTGATATTTTGTGGACTATTTGTACGTCTGCGATGTGTTTCTTTGAGAGAAATTCTGCTGTGTGTTCCGTTGCCAAGATTTTGAATCCCAGATTTTTGAGCATCGCCATTGTCTGTCTGAGCTTTTCTTTGTTTTCTGCACCACCAATTGTCACAAGTGCTGTTCCTTGTTTTGGCAGATTGTATCCAACTGAGATAAGCCCCTTTGAGAGTGCATCATAGAAGCTGTCACCAAAGCAAGCTGCCTCTCCTGTAGACTGCATCTCGACTCCGAGTACAATATCTGCGCCGTCAAGCTGCATAAATGAAAATTGTGGTACCTTTATGCCATGCGTGTGTGTCTTTTTCCATTTGTCTTGAGGTACTTTTGGCAGCTCTTGCCCCAAGACAGCGCGTGCGGCCAAGCTGATGAGGTTCGTTTTCACTAGTTTTGAGACAAAAGGCATGGATCGTGAGGCACGTATGTTTAACTCGATTACGTAGACATGATCGTTGTGGATCAGAAATTGCAGGTTGAATGGACCTTTGATGTTAAAGGCCTTGGCTATCTTGTTTGCATAGTCGGTAATCGTTTCCACATGCCTGTTTGAGAGGCGCCATGGAGGAATCACCATCATTGCGTCGCCAGAATGCACCCCTGCGGCGTCGATGTGTTCTACTATTGCGCCGATTATGACGTTTTTGCCATCACACACACCGTCGACATCCACCTCAAGTGAGTTTAACATGAATTTTGTTATCACCACTGGATGGTCAGGTGAAAGAAGTGTTGCCTCATCCACATATCTGGTGAGCTCTTCTTGCGACCAGACTACCTTCATTGCGGCACCGCTGAGCACGTAAGAAGGTCTCACAAGTACTGGGTATCCGACCTGTGCCGCAAACGCCTTTGCATCGACAAAGTTGGAAAAGGCCTGCCATGGAGGCTGCATTATGTGCAAATTGTCAAGGACGCTGCTAAACTTTGAGCGGTCTTCTGCTTGGTCAACATCCTCAGCTGAGGTGCCAAGCAGTTTGATGCCTGCTTTTGCAAGCTTTGGAGTGAGGTTGTTTGCAGTCTGTCCACCAACAGAAGTCACAAGCCCTTTTGGATTTTCGATATCTGTTATGTCAAGCAGCCTCTCAAGTGTGAGCTCCTCAAAGTACAGCCTACTGCAGATATCGTAATCAGTTGAAACCGTCTCCGGGTTGCAATTGACAACTATGACATTGCTTTCGCCATTTTCTTGCAGTCCCCACACCATATTTACAGTTCCCCAGTCAAACTCTACACTGCTTCCAATCCTGTATGGCCCTGCACCAAGTACAATTACCCCTTGCTGCTCAGCACTCACCTTGATGTCGTTTTCTGTGCCACCGTAAGTAAGG
>JBKBQK010000220.1:0-1611 GCA_046292705.1 Candidatus Nitrosotenuis sp.
GGGATCTGGAGCGAGCCCGTTACGACCGGTTCTAGTGTTTTCTCTTTATCTCTAATTTTTGATTCTTGAGTTTTTGGAGATAGCTTTGTTGCAATTTTGAGTAATACGCGCTCAGATTCTTGTATATTCGCTTCGGCTTTCGTGGTTTTTGCGTTGCAAGCACATACGCTGCAATGATTGGAAATGCGATAGTAGAATCTGTATACACTGTGACTGTTCCAGAATGCGCATCTTGCACCTTTCCCCAGCTTTTCCCTTCCTGCAAGGTCGCACCGGAGAGACCACCTGTGTCTGGGCGTGCGTCGGTAATCTGTATTATGTAGTCCTGACCACCATCATCGTTGCCAAGTATTTGATCAAGCATGGGGCCTGTTTGCTGCGCTGTATTCTTTGGAACGCCGCCTCCAAGTTCTACTATTGCGGATTTTTTTGAATTGTGCACTATTGCAGCTTGTTCTAGTATTTCTCGTACGAAATCTAGGTTGTAAATTTTGTTTTGCAGCCTGTGCACCCCAAGATTCATTGCCAGAGACGAATCTTTGAGTGTCGACACATAGACTGGAACATCATATTTGTAAGCAGAAACAAGAAAACTCTTCTCTGGATATTTTGCATGTTTTGCACTCAGTTGGCCCATTATATTGCAAAATTCCGCAGTAGTGAACGGCTTGTCAATTAACTTATCTCTAAACATTTGTTGCACTACTTTGTCTTCGGCTGCAAGAGTTTCAATGAATTTGATGTAGACATCTCTTATTCTGACGATTTCTTTTTCATATAGTATCGTATCGTCGACTTCAAAATGACCTTGTTTTACTGGAAATCCCCTCGCAAAATGGTCTTCATGGTAGACGTTTGCACCAGTAGCTATTATCCAATCCACAAATCCTTTTTCAATCAACGTCTTGATTATTCCGCCAAAACCAACCGGAGTCATAGCTCCGGCAACGGTGAGGCATATTACTGCGTCCTCTTCTATCATTTTTGCGTATAACTTTGCAGCCTCACCAAGTTGTCTTGCATTGTAACCTGTGCTTGCAAAGATCTCAATAAGATCCTCAATTGAGGTATTTTTGGTGATTTTGATGTGTGGGATATCTTTTCCACGGAAATGATGATGATCCATATCGATTAAGTTTTTTCATTAGTATAATAATTATTGTGTCAATTATGAAATTTTTAAAATAGTTTAAGATCCCTACCAAAACTGATTGAAAGTAATCGACATTGTTAATCCTCAACGAGTTAATCGACTACCCAATGACACAATTACGTTGCTTGATGGTGGGAACTTTGTGGAACAAGGCTTTGTAATTAAAAAGATAGATTTGAGACTATTTGTGGAAAAAACAGACCAAAAGCTTGGGCCTTACTCTCTCATTACAGCACTTGTCGAGACCGACAAAGGCACAGTTGAGATGATCTACGACGAAGGATTTAGGGGCCAAAATGCACTAAAAAGAACAGCTGATTTCGTGCTAAACAATCTTGGCCTCTCTAGTATAATTTTGCGTTCAGTGATTGCCCTCGGCTCAAAAAAATCTTAGTCTATGACATAACATTTAATTCAATAGCTAGGACTGTTTGAAATTATGCGCATATTACAATTAC
>JBKBQK010000221.1:0-1591 GCA_046292705.1 Candidatus Nitrosotenuis sp.
GTCAACGTGCGGAGACTGCGAAAGCTTCCAACCAAGTGCGTGTTCACGTCCTCCATTGCCGACCACTAGGACATTTACCACATGATGCAGTCCAAATTCTCGTATATAATTCAAGTTTTATGACAAAAAATCCAACGCTAATCTAACTTTATAAAATGAGATCAGATACCACAATACTATTGCAGTTAGAAAAAGAATTTGATTCAAAAAAAATCGAGGTGCAGATCAGATCACATTTAGAAAGAATTGATTTGAGGAAAATGCTTGCAGAAGCAAAAGGTGAAAGACTCGTCTTCATTGAAGGTCCTCCCACCATGAATGGTACACCGCATGCTGGACATTTGCGTGGTCGTGTCATAAAGGACCTATGGTACCGCTACATGACACTAAAAGGTTACAACATAGTCTTCAATGCTGGTTGGGACACACAAGGTCTTCCAGTAGAACTGCAGGCAGAAAAAGAATTAGGCATTACTGGAGGCAAGACTGAGATCCTCCAATCGTTTGGAATTGAAAAGCTCGTAAATGAATGCAAAAGGATTGTCAAAAAATACAACGAAAAATGGGTCGAGGTGGACAAGCTCCTTGCCATGTCGTTTGATCAGAAAAACGCTTACTGGACATACAAAGATGAATTCATAGAAAGAGAATGGCAGTTTTTAAAAAAGGCGCACGAGTCAGGCATTCTGACTGAAGGTTACCGGGTAGTGGCCTATTGCCCAAGCTGTCAGACATCTCTTAGTCATGCCGAAGTCAACCAAGGCTACGACATTATCCAAGATCCTTCATTATATTACAAAGTCAAACTAGAATCAGAAAACACATACCTGATAGTTTGGACTACGATGCCATTTACTTTGGTGACTGATGCCATGGTTGGACTCAACCCAGATGAAAACTATCATTACGTCCAAGTCAACGACGAGACTTGGGTCGTAGGTGAAAAACGCCTTGAAGAATTCATGAAGGAAGTCAAGGTAGAAAATTACAAAATACTCAAGACAGAAAAAGGCTCTTTCTTTGAGGGTAAAAAGTACATCCATCCACTTTTAGATAAAATTCCAAAACTAAAGGAGATTTCAAAAGAACCCACTATGCATGTGGCCGTAGCCGAACAATTCGTTGATGCAAACACTGGAAGCGGAATTGTCCACCTGTCTCCTGCAAATGGCGAGGAAGACTACGAGATTGCAAAGAAGCGAAATGTCACCATCTTTAATCCCATCAATGATGAGGTAAAGTTCACAGAGGATGCAGGAAAGTATGCTACGATGTTTGTCCGCGATGCAGACAGGCCTATCGTGGAGGATTTGAAATCAGCTGGCGCTTTAGTTCGAATAGGCAGAATAAAGCACAAGTACCCCCTTTGTTGGCGCTCACACCATCCAATCATCTGGCTTGCAAGAAGAGAGTTCTTTTACATGCTAGACAGACTTGGCGACAAAGCAATACAGGCAGCAGAAAACGTCGAATATTTTTTTGAGCAGCCAAAAAATAGATTCCTTGGAATAATAAAAGAAAAACACCCATGGTGCATTTCGCGTGAAAGATTTTGGGGTTGTCCTCTTCCCTTCTGGACATGTAGTGGTTG
>JBKBQK010000222.1:0-374 GCA_046292705.1 Candidatus Nitrosotenuis sp.
CATGCTTCCTTTTTGAGCACCACTTTGCGCTCCAAGTCAAGCCTCATCCAATCACTCCAGCTTAATGGTATATTTGGTTTTCAAGAGACGCTCCAGTGAGTCTTCCAACTCTGAGATAAGTGCATCTTTTTGTGCCGTTTGGTATTTAAGATCGTCTTCAAGTTTTTTTATTTTGAGTTTTGCGTCTTCACCATCAGACTTTGTTTTTGCGAGTTGTTTTTCGAGGTTCTCAAGATTGCCAAGATCAAAGATGCTGAGTTTTTTTTGAAGTTCTTCTAGTTGCAATTTCAAACTATTTTTTTTCGACACAAAACTGTCCAAAAGAGAAATAATGTGAGTTATGTGGTCAACTGCTTTGTCCGTTTCTTTTACAG
>JBKBQK010000222.1:384-1530 GCA_046292705.1 Candidatus Nitrosotenuis sp.
CATGATTCCAAGATTGTGACTGTGGCATCTTTGTTTTCTGAGATCGTGCCAGAGGGGTTTTGGATTAGTCGTTCCAGAATTATTTTGAAGGGTTTTTCAAGCGAAGTTACATACACATATTTACCGAGCGGCCTTGAGATCTTGGAGAATTCGTCGTCGATTTCCTTGTTTAGCTGGCTTTCTTGGGCTACAAGACGATTTATTTCGTTTCGATACTGCATGAACTTTTCATATTGCGGGGACTCGAATAGTTCTGCGATTCGTTGTTGCGTAGATTTACTAGTACGCTCAAGCTCAAGAAAGGATTCTTGCAGTTTGTTTAGATGGGCTATGTTGTCATTGATTTCTTTGTGAGTGCTTTGCACCTTCCTTGCTTTTTCATTAATTTCCATGGAAGCAGATTCCAGTGAGTTATAGTCTGAGATCATTTTTGATATAGTCATATGGTCTTTTGTGATTAATTCCAGGTGAGTTTTCAGATCGTTTGCATATTTTTTTGCAAATACGTGAATCACTCTGCTGTGTTTGCCAAGAACGTCTCCGATTTTCTTTAATGTATGTGAGGCCAGCTCTGCAGTCTTTGTTACTCCGTCATAGTCGGATGCATTTGGAAGTGTCTTTTTGGATTCTTTTGATATCACGTCAATTACTTCTGCTTTGCTTCTCACCACGAGAACCCGAAGGGTCTTGTCAATGTCGTCGACTTTGAGGTCATCAGTTTTTAAATGATCTATTATTGCATAAATTGAGTCAAGCTCGCGTTTAATTTCCTCAAAAAGCGGCTTTGTCTTCCTTACAATCTCATTTTTAAGTTGATTTTTTTTCTCAAGAAGAATTAGATGTATCTCATCAAGTTTTAGCTGACTTTTAGTGGTGGTTTTTGATTCGCATTCATCAATTTGCTCTTGCTTTTTTCTACCCCACCCAAAAACCATGTCTAAACTCAGATATTTTGTATCAAAATTATATCTGTCGATTTATTGAAGATTTAAAAAATGATGACAAACACCCAGTTTGTGTCACGAATTATTCTGAATCACAATACAACAGGCAAGTATTTTGCTACTGTGACGCAATCAATCAGCATTGATGTGCCTGCATCTGTAGTCTGGAAGGAGATAAGCAATTTTGTTGGGTTGACAGAGT
>JBKBQK010000223.1:0-1514 GCA_046292705.1 Candidatus Nitrosotenuis sp.
CTTTCGCCGTGTTGAGCTAGGTCGAGTCCTACCTCTTCTTCCTTTGGAGTAACCCTGATTCCGCCCGGCCACACTGCATCCATTACTTTGAGAATCACTATGGTGACTCCAAAGGCGTAGGCCACCGAAATGCACGCCCCAATTACGTTGATAGCTTGTTGCTCGTAGCCTTCTGGTGTTCCAGTCCATGCACCGATTCCGTTACCGGTGTCCCAGATGTGTGGGCTTGCCAATGTGCCAGTGAGAACTGCACCTGTGAAACCACCTATTCCGTGGACTCCCCAGACATCGAGTGCGTCGTCCCATTTGCGGGAGTTCTTGAAGGCAACTGCTCCGTAACAGACAGTCCCTGCTGCTATGCCGATGATTATCGATGCCATTGGGCCTACGAAACCTGAAGCCGGAGTGATCGTGACCAATCCAGCTACTGCGCCAGACGCTGCACCAACGATGCTTGGCTTGCCTGTGTGGGCCCATGCCATGAGCATCCATGTGAGTGCTGCCATACCGGTTGCGGTGTTTGTGACAACCCATGCCGATACTGCAACTCCGTCTGCTGCAACTTCTGAACCTGCGTTGAATCCGAACCAGCCAAACCAGAGTATGCTTGCTCCAAGGACTACCATTGGGATGTTGTGTGGTTCCATTGGAACCTTGCCATACCCGAGTCTTCGTCCAAGGATTAGAGCGCCTGCCAGTGCGGAGAATCCAGAAGTGATGTGGACTACTGTTCCTCCTGCAAAGTCAAGTGCTGCAGACGGGCTAAGATCTGGGTTCAGATCGAGTGATCCTCCTCCGATGAATCCTCCTCCCCAGACCCAGTGTGCTATAGGATCGTAGACGAAGGTGGCCCATAAGAGAATAAAGATCACAAAGGCGCTGAACTTGATTCTGTCAATCAGCCCTCCAATTATGAGTGCCGGTGTGATGATTGCGAAGGTTGCTTGGAACATAGCGAATAGCTGGTGCGGTATTGTTCCAGGCCAAATGGCACTGCATTTGACCTCCTCGCTTACCACATACGGCGACCTAAGGGTGTAGTAGACCTGGTCTGTACATGCACTTGGCGAGCCAAGTGGGGCTACATGGGATACCTTGTTGAATCCTACATAGTCTAACGCTCCCATGAACTTGTTGCCATCTGATGTGTTTGGGCCAAACGCAAGCGTGTATCCCCATAATACCCACTGGACCGAGATTAGGCCCATTACAATGAATGTCATGCCGATTACGTTTACTGCATTCTTTGATCTGGAAAGACCGCCATAGAAGAAGGCAACACCTGGAGTCATGAATAAGACCAGTGATGTTGCAGCTAGCATCCATGCAGTGTCACCTGTGTCGATCATGCATGGAGCGTACGTTCCAGAGCCAGGCTCTGTTTCATACCAACATTCATTGGGGTTGCCAGTGTCGATTCCAGTTCCCCTTACGACGTAGCCATCCATGCCATCACTGATTTGTTGTGCGTAGGCAGTGGACAGTACGCCTGTAGCTGTTGCGGCAACTGCTAT
>JBKBQK010000224.1:0-1503 GCA_046292705.1 Candidatus Nitrosotenuis sp.
TGGCATGATTGAATCCTGCGACCTGCCAATCTACTTTCTTTATATCCAGTCCGAGGGCTTCGACCATTTCATGAACCCCATAGTGTCCGTGGCAGAACCCTACAACTTTGATCTTTGAGCAACGTTTGATGAGATTGGTGCCTTCAAAAACAGGATTAGCTGTTTGCAAAAGCCATGCGTTTGGACAGAATATCTCCATTTTTCTTGCCACATCTACGAAAAACTTCAGTTGATTAAAGTTGCTAAGCGTGTAGTAATCTGAAACCATATTGAATTCCTGCGTATCTATCCCACGATAGTAACCGTGTTTTTCACCGATTTGTCTTGCTCGCTCAAGATAACTGTGCCCACCAACCATCGCCGTGTTTATGACAAAATCGGCATCTCTAAGAGATTCTTCCAGTTTAGTCGTTTTTTCAAAACGCAGATCTCCTCCAAGTTCTTTAACATACCTGGTTGCAAGATCATAGACGCCGTCCAGTCTGACCTCATCGATATCCATGAGCGATACTAAACTGCCTGCCAAGCCTTTTGTCTTGCACAGATCATTCACCAATCTCATTGAAAAGACGGCGCTTCCAGCTCCAATAATGCTGATCTTAACTGGTGCCATAGCCTTCCTCCTCCCATACATTACCGCCGTTGGTAAATTCAAACTCTTGATGAATAGAATTCTTCTATCAATTATATCAATTCTATCACTTCGCTCATCGGATAACAAATGCGATCAACAGATCAAAGACTGAGCTGTACTTAGAAATTTTGCGTCTGATCTACCTGAAGAATTAATGAAGCTTTACACCAACACACTTTTAGAGATCTATGTGGTACTCACAATCAACACAAATCCTGTACCTAGGAGAGATCTGTAAAGGTGTAGAATTCATTTGTTAGGGAGTGCTCGATATGGTAAGAACACAGCAAAAAAAACACCACAGAGGTGTCATACGTTCCTTGCTCATTCTTGCTTTGACTCTGGTTGTTTTGTTTACGGCGTTGCCTAGACACCAAGAAACTAACAGATTTATTCTAAGTCTTGCAATTTTGAACTTGACGGTGCGTATTGTGATGATGTGTATTCTTTTCAATTATTCTGATATTCTCTTGAAGATAGGTATATTTCTCTATACCTATGCACAAATATTCGGCACTGGATTCATAATTTTCTCCAACAATATAGTCCATGTAACGGGCATGATCCTTGAAATGGTTGGCACAGGTATGATTGCACTGAGCTTGTTTTTGCTATCCAAAAATGTGTCAGGGGACCAGCTATTCAGACTGGCCTTTTCAGATTCATTGACTGGATTGATGAACAGACAAGCATTTTTGAATCAAACTCGAAGGATTCTCAAAATCTTGAATGAGCGAAATAAAACAGCGGCTGTGATATACATAGATCTGAACAAGTTCAAGTTCGTCAATGATCGTTACGGTCATCAAACGGGAGATCGAGTACTCGAGACAGTAGGTAAGAGAATCAAGTCGATAGTGCGAAGAGGT
>JBKBQK010000225.1:0-1493 GCA_046292705.1 Candidatus Nitrosotenuis sp.
TAATTAGAATGTCTTATTTTTGTACAAGTTACTCGGATTTTTGGAAGATCTGCACATGTGTTTATTGCTCTGCTTGCTTGCACATATCTTGTGATGTTGCCGTATAGTGTGATGTGTGGTGAAAATAATGGTGCGTCGTATTTTTTGCCAAGTTGCTTGATTATCTTTGAGATATACTTGGCATCCTTTATGGCAGGCTCAAGCCACACAGAATATGTCATAGCTTTTGAGTCACTATCTTTCGATATTGTGGGTATTCGGTTGCAGAATAATCCTGTGTAAACTCTTCGACAAATATGGTGTCTTCTTGTGCAGTCAAAAGGTGTGCCCTCATTGGCGGAACAGTAATTATGTAAGGCGCCGAGATGATCTCTGTTTTCTCTTGACCTGTTTTCAGATCAGTTTCGCGATACTCAATTGTTCCTGTAAGAAGAAAGTGTCTTGTCTGAAATGTGTGGTAGTGCCCACCCCTTGCGAATCCTTTTTTGATTTCTACGATGTTGATCTTTTTGTCACCATAGCTCAAAAAGACAATTGTCCCCCTTGCATCAGTTGCTTGCTTTTCGAATTTTAATTCCATTTTTTGTCTCCAAAATTATACTGGCTGCCCTACGTTGATTTTAAGCGACAATGTTGGAGATAGAGCTAACGGATTATCAATACTTTCCCAGACAAAAATAGTGGCTTCAAAGGTGCCTGCTTGTTGCGGAGTCCACGAAATGGCAGGCGAAAACGACTGTGCCGGAGTAAGCCTGCCTGTAAGCCATGCTAAAGATACAGTTACGCCTTCCTCATTTTGAATCTGAACTATGTATGCAAAATCCTGCTCAATGTCCTGATTGTTTGTGAGGTCTGCTGCAATTTGGATTTGTTTTCCTACCTCAACTGTTTTTTCGGGCGTGTTGCTAATTTTGACTGGGGATTCTGCAGAAGCCACTCCCACGACAAGCAATGCAGCAAAAGCAACGAATGCAATCATGTCTTGGTTTTTGTGAGGCATTCAACAAATTATTAGTTTTCCAGTCTTTGGTGTTTTTCCATGTATTGCAATGCACACTCTGTAGAGCAGTAATTAGAGGCCCTGTTGTGGAAGAGTTTTCCACAGTTTTTGCACTTCAACAACGCACAGGTTTGCTTTTTTTAATAATAAATTTGCGACCAAATACCAAAACTGGAAACTGTTTTAGTTGGTCTGGCAAATGGCTTTGCCAGATCCCAGCATCAACCCATCTACTGACATTGCTGACTTGATTTGGTACAAAAGTTGGGCGTAGGAATAATCTGGTGGCTAGAAATGCCGCATTTTTCATAATACTGCTGGTGGTATTCTTCTGCCTTGAAGAATTCTTTGGCTTGCTCGATCTGAGTCACAATCGGTCTTTTGAATCGGCTTGACTTTGCCAGTCGTTCCTTTGATTCTTTTGCAGTTTTTTCTTGTTGCTCGTCATGACAAAATATTACCGAGCGGTATTGCACTCCGACGTCTGGACCTT
>JBKBQK010000226.1:0-1492 GCA_046292705.1 Candidatus Nitrosotenuis sp.
TTTTTTTACTGGCGTGAGCTCCAAGATGAACCTGATGTCGTCGATGAACCCCATGTCTAACATGGTGTCTGCTTCATCAAGTACAACATACTTGACATCGTTTAGGTGAATTGAGCCTTGTTTTAGGTGATCAATGAGTCTGCCGGGGGTAGCAACGACGATTTCCACACCGTGCCTTATTGCTTGGAGCTGGATTCCAATACCTTGACCGCCATAGATGGAAACTACTTTGATTCCGGTATATTTTGCAAATTTTTTGATCTCGTTTGTTATCTGTACTGCAAGTTCTCTTGTCGGCGCAAGGATGAGGCCTTGGATCGTCTTGTTCGGTTCGATGTTTTGAAGCATCGAAATGGAGTAAGCTGCAGTTTTGCCAGTACCTGTGTGAGCTTGTCCTATTACATCTCTTCCAGAAAGCAAAACAGGAATAGTTGCCTCTTGGATTGGAAATGGTGCTTCAAAGCCAATCTCTTTTAGTCCATCTATTATGGATTTTTTGATTCCTAATTCTTCAAATGTTGTCAATTTACTTCCTAAGCAATGACAGAGAAAAAGCTCATTGCTTATTTTCCGTCATTATAGCCTAATAACTTTAGCAGTATATCTACCACTAATAAACCATTACCACTACATTCAGAGTGTGATTTGTGTAAAAAAATGACACTAGAACCTATGGCTTTTCTTTGAGAGCCAAGAAACTATGATCTGCTGGGCAAGCTTTTCTGGTTCCTTTTCTTGATACATTGAGATCCTTTCTAGCTTTTTTGCGGCGGTAGTTGACAGCTTGAGTGGCACTGTCTTTCTTACTGCGATGAGTCTTGCCTGCTTGAGCAGCTTGCGGTGATTTGCGGAGGGGTGTCTTGATAGTGCCTTAAGATATGCTTTTTGTGTTCTGGCATCAAGCCTTGTTATTCTTTCTGCTATTCTGATTGCCTTGGGAATATTTGGCACAATCTGGTTTAACTTGATTGCAGCACTGCTAGACAGTGTGCCTGGAACCAAATCCTTTATCTTTTCTGGCAAGGCGGCAAACCCAACATATTTTTTGAAGGTCTTCGATGAAATGCCAAGGGAACGCGCGCCTTTTGCTACGCCCATCTTTTCTGCCAAGAAACTACACGATCTTGCCATGTCTTTTGGCCTCATGCTTTTGCGGTGAAGATTCTCGATAACGGATGCAGCCTTTGCATTCTCTAGGTCATATCCTTTCTTTAATACTAGAACGGGAATTCTTCTTGCTTTGAGGAGTTTTAGTGCAGCTAGGCGTCTTTGTCCTGACATCAAAAGAAAACCTTTGCCATTTTTTTGAACAAGGGGCGGGTTTTGCAAACCTTCAGTCTTAATTGATCTGGCAAGTTCTCGTATTCCTTCTCTGTCAAGTGAACGTGCTTGTGCTTCGTCCCAGACATGTATCTTCTTAATTGGAATTAAGCGCATCAGGTAGGGGGGTTTTGAAGGATTTTTCAGTGTCAATTGCCATTATGATGAAAAA
>JBKBQK010000227.1:0-1491 GCA_046292705.1 Candidatus Nitrosotenuis sp.
GATGTGTCAATCGGGATGGTCTCAAAGTTACCACTTGCATCAGAAAACGTCTCCCTAATCATTGCAAATTCGCCATTTGGGCCGTAGATCTTTACTGCTACCATCTTGTTAGAGTGGGCAGCGTCGGTTCTTCCACTAAAAATTATCTTGTCGCCTTTTTTGTATGATGTTTTATCAGACTGGAACTCGACAATCACTCCATATGCTGGGGCAATTGTCATGGTTGCTACTAGTATGGCCAAAATGGCAACTATTGCTTTCAAACCCTATCTAGCGTACAAATAGGCAAAAAGCTGTTTAATTAGATTGGGTATCATTTATTCTAGTAAATTATCAGTGGCGCTAGACCATAATTCAATAAGCTTATTTTTGCAACAAACCAAACTCTAATTGTGCTGGAATACACACTGAACATACTGGGCAATGAATGGATTGTAATCATATTTGTGGCGCTGCTCGCACTTCTTGGCACAAACAGGCTGCCTGATGTGACAAAAAAGCTTGGACGCGCAGTGGGTGAATACAACAAGACAAAAAACGAGATTCAAAGCCAGCTTGCGGGCGCAATGAACACAAACCTCAACATAACTGCGCCGGTGCAAAACGAGAGGCAAAAACTAGAATTCATTGCAAAATCGCTTGGCATTGATTTTGCCGAAAAAACCACAGAGGAGCTCAAAAAAATAATTTCATCAAAAATGTCAGAGACAGACTCAAAGGAAAGTTAGATTTTGAACAAGATTTCATTTAATCAGATTTACAACATGGACTGTATCGACGGAATGAAGCTCATACCTGCAAAGAAAATCAATCTGATTGTAACGGATCCACCGTTTGCAATTGATTTTAAGGCAACAAAACAAAACTACAACAGGACTGCGTCTCGTGTGATGCAAGGATACAACGAGATCAAAAAACAGGATTATTACGATTTTACCGTAAACTGGATGAGCCAGGCCTACAGGATTCTAAAAGATTCTGGCAGCATGTATGTTTTTTCTGGATGGAACAACCTAAAAGATATTCTAAACGCACTAGATGATGTCGGATTTGTCACCGTCAACCACCTCATATGGAAGTATCAATTCGGTGTTGTCACAAAGACAAAATATGTCACATCACACTACCACTGCTTGTATGTCTGCAAGAACGAAAAAAAACGGCGGTTCTACCCTTTCTCAAGATTTTCGCAAAAACAAAAGACACCTGATGGTCGCAGCATGCATTACAAGGACAAAGAGGATGTCTGGAACATAAACCGCGAGTATTGGACTGGAGACAAGAAAACGCCTACTAAACTTCCAGCAGAGTTATTGCGAAAGATACTACAATATTCAAGCAAAAAAGGCGACGTAATCTTTGATCCTTTCTTGGGTTCGGGCCAAGTTGCTATGATAAGCAAGGAGATGGGCCGACACTACCTAGGATTTGAGATTGTAGCACGGTATTACCATTTTGCAAAAAAACGTCTAGATAAGAATCTGTACCGCG
>JBKBQK010000228.1:0-1478 GCA_046292705.1 Candidatus Nitrosotenuis sp.
GTCCTCAAATACGGTGATAGGTGCCACGGGGCCAAAAGTTTCTTCTTTTGCTATTCGCATATCGGCCTTTACGCCTGTGAGAATGGTAGGCTTGTAATAGTATCCCTTGTCGCCCTTTCTTTCACCACCCAAAAGTATCTCAGCTCCTTTCTTTTTTGCATCATTTACGATGGATGAGATGTTTTCAAGTGCTTCCTTGTTTACCAGAGGGCCGATGTCGTTTTCAATGACCATGGGGTCACCTATTTGCAGTCGCGAAGTGTTGTGAACAAACTTTTCTATGAATTCATCTGCCAGTTTTTTTGAGACAAAGAATCTTTTTGATGCAATACAGCTCTGGCCACAGTTAATGAAGCGGCCTTTCATTGCACCGTTTGCAGCCTTTTCTACGTCTGCATCTTCAAGAACTATAAACGGGTCGCTTCCCCCCAGCTCAAGGACGCATTTTTTCAACAGAGATGCGGCTTTTTGTCCCACCATTGCACCCACTTTGGTACTTCCTGTAAAAGTAATGGCGTTTGTATCTGCTTCAATGAGATGTGTTGCTGCTGCCGAGCTGCCCACCAGAGTCTGAAACACTCCTTCTGGAACTCCAACTTCTTTGCATGCAGCTTCCATTTCTAGGCCACACTGTATTGTTACACTAGATGGTTTCATGACAATGACGTTGCCTGCAATCAAGCTTGGAGCTGCAAAACGTAACGCCTGCCAGTACGGAAAGTTCCACGGCATGATGGAACCGATGACACCAAGTGGTTCAAATGTGACGAAGCTTTTTCTCGCATCGGTGTTCAGCACTTCATCTGAAAGGAAGTTTGCACCGTTGTCTGCGTAAAACTCCAACGCCCACGCACATTTTTCAACTTCCGAGATGGCCTCCTTGACTACCTTGCCCATCTCTCGCGTGGCCACCTCAGCAAGCCTGATTTTGTTTTTGCGCAAGTATTCAGTGAGTGCGTAAAGGCAGCCTCTTCTTTTTTCCAGATTGCCCCCCCACTCCAGGAATGCGGATTTAGCTCTGGCCACCCGGTTTTGGATTTGCTCTTTTGTCATAGAGTCATAAGTTGAGATTATCTCCTCTGTTGCAGGATTGATTGTGCTTATGGTGGTTTGCCGGCTCATGTCTTTTTTGTACCATCTAAGAACTTGTTGAGATCTCCTACCGACTTCCAGTAGAAATCAACAAACGAGTGTGAGTACTGCTCGTACATGTGCAGGAGATTTTTTTGAAGCTCGAGTTGCGACTTTTGAAGATTGTTTGTCATTTCAATCTGAGTCAAAAATGCATTGGTGAATTGATCGGAGAGCATTTTAAATGACTTGAGGGCGTTTTGACCAAAACCCAATCTATCAAAGAACTGTTTTTCTGCAAGGTAACATGTGCCGAAAATATCGTCAACTGAGTGCAAAAACAGCGTGTAAAGATCCGAATAGTGCTGAGTTGAAAATGGGATTTGTGCCTCTAATTTTTTAATTAT
>JBKBQK010000229.1:0-315 GCA_046292705.1 Candidatus Nitrosotenuis sp.
GCTGCGTTCAATCTTGCATGGCCGTCGACTAGATAGAATTTTTTGTTTATTTTTGCAACCACAGGTTGTGGCATCATTTCAATTCCGTTTTCTTTGACTGCCTGTGTTAGCATCTCAAAGTCTTTTTCTGACATAAGACGAAAGTGCCATGGATTTAATTCGATTTCTTTAATCGATAACGAAATGGTATCCATATCTCAGATCAGGTGTTTTATTTTCGCCTGCAAAATTGTGCTGGTACACGAGAGGATTGCTTTTCTTGCAGCGGTGCTTGGATCGGATTTTTCTTGAGCGACAATCTTAATTGAGCGGGCC
>JBKBQK010000229.1:325-1469 GCA_046292705.1 Candidatus Nitrosotenuis sp.
CTCTTTTGTAATAATTTTTTGTACTTTTGCCAGATAAGCTTGTAAATAATATTCCTTGTCAGGTGGCAAAATTGATATTTCGTGAGTTGAGATCTTTTTTGCTATTCTGTTGAGTAATTTTAAAAGTGTGTTTTCTGTCTGTGCTACTTTACCTGATGATTTTTCAAGCTCATAATAGATATCAGTTAAAAGTCTTGGAATCTTGTGAATTCTGCAAGCATACACTGCGGCAAAAAATACTGCCTTCTTTTTTGTGATGCCTGCTTTGTTTATCTTGGCTGCGATTTGCAGTATGGTTTGAGCAGCATATATTGGCAGATTTAGATTGTTTGCAAGCTTCAGAATCAGCCAATTCATTCCTTGCGTGTTAACAACTCTGACACCATGTGATTGCCATGAATTTACACTTTCGACTTCGGCATATCCCAATACTGTGCCACACCGTCTGCAAACACTTTCTCCTTCGATTTCCGTAGGACTGTGCAGGCAACATACTGCTAGTGAAATCACAGTTAGGGTGATCTAATTGAATTTCTATTAAACTGTGAAATCATTTTATTTTCGTATTATCGGCGCTGATTCTATGGAATTGTTTTTTGAAAACGTGATGTGCTGATAATAGTTTAGTATGAATTGATGTATTCCACAGTTTTGTAATCAGATTACATTTTATATTAAAAATAAACCCGATTACGTATCTTATGAAATCAAGACGTGCTGTGGGCGGACTCATTTCCATGATTGGCCTGCTTGTTGTCTTTGGGGTCATAGGAGTAGCGTTTTTGTCTTTGAGCTCACAGCAAACCTCCCTGTTTACAACGCAGCAAAACCTAAACGAATTGCAGCATGACAGAAACATCGAGGCTTTTGGTGGCAAGATACTTAGATGTAAAGAATTTAATGCAACACACATCGATTTTGTAACAATAAGAATAAACAATACATCATCACAGACATTAAGCTTGAATTCATTTATTGTTTACAATATTGTGTATCAAAATGTAACAGATTCTGGATACTTTAACAATACAAAGATCTCCGTTAAGGCTCAACAATCAAAGATCTTTGACTTGACAGACATCAGATATGACTTGGATGCCGATCCATTGCCGGAGCCAGACGAAGCTACGAGGATGGTTTTGAT
>JBKBQK010000230.1:0-1431 GCA_046292705.1 Candidatus Nitrosotenuis sp.
GTGAACGCCTGCTCTAAGATAAACTCTCTTGCAAAACCAAACACCATGGTGATTGGCGAATCACTTTATGAAAAGATAAAGACCGTCAAAGATTACAGTTTTGAGTTGATCACACAGTATAACATAGATGCTGAAAACAAGTTTGCCGTCTACCAGGTAAATCCAAAACCAAAGTGACAGACACGTTATTGCTCCAAATTTGCGTCCGCATGCGCACAAGAATATAAAGAGGCATCTTCAAGGACAAGCATGCCATTAAAGCGTGCAAGCAGAGGACGACGTAAGGGTGGAAAAGGCTCTTCCGATAGAATTCAATGCACCAATTGCGGTGCTACAGTTCCAAAAGACAAGGCAAAGAAAGTAACATCAAGACTGAACTTGGTCGAATCCTCTCTTGCAAAAGAGCTAAGGGCGCAGGGTGCATATATTGCGGCACCAAAAGTTCTAAAATGGTATTGCGTGTCTTGTGCAATTCACTTTGGAATATTGAAGATCAGATCTGCTGACTCAAGAAGACAGGCAGGAAGATTATACTAATCATTCTTGAATGTTTTTTGCAGTGACTGCAATTCTTTGAATGAATGTAATTGTTGCAATTATAATTACAATTATTATTGCATACTGCATAAATCCAATCATTCCTATTATTGCAATAACTAGTAATCGCTCAGCTCTCTCACCTATTCCGATCCCTTGTAGTTTTACACCGAGTGATTCTGCTCTTGACCTTGCATAGCTCACAAGCAAGGAAAGCGTGATTGCTAAAAATACCAAGTATGGTTCAGTAAAACCGCCAACCAGTAGCCCCAAAAATATAGCAACTTCGGCTATTTTATCAAAAACCGAATCCAAAAAGCCTCCTTTTTTTGAGACTTTCTTTGTGACACGAGCAACTTGGCCGTCCACTACATCGAAAAATCCAGAAATTAGCAACAAAGCCCCGCCCAATATTGCAGCAAATTGAATTTGAGAATTCAAGCCATATGCAACGGCGGATAAAAATGCAAATCCAAGTCCGACGGCTGTCCAGAAATTGGGCGAAAGCCCAGTCGCTGCAAAGCTACTACCTAGTTTCTCAAGGTGTGGCTTCAAAGAACTCCTAAAGTTGTTTAGCATCTGTTTTTTGAGACTGAAGGAGTCTATTTAATATTCATGGCAATTATTGTTGACATTAACTTTGCAGCTATGGCTGCGGTGGAGCCGTTATCGTATGTTGGATTTAATTCTACTATGTCAAAACAGGATATGATTTTTCCTTCCAACGAATAGATCATATCGAAAAGCTCCCTTGAGGTGATTCCAACTGCTTCGGGATTTCCAACACCTGGCGCAAAGGCAGGATCTAGCACGTCCAGATCAACACTGACGTATGTTTTGTCAAATGTGGAAAGCGTGTCTTTGATGAGCTTTGGGCCATCTCCTTGACGAATG
>JBKBQK010000231.1:0-1416 GCA_046292705.1 Candidatus Nitrosotenuis sp.
GTCTGAAGATTATATTTTGATGTGTAACCGCGTGGGTTTATCATAAGATCTTTGAACACATACGTTGATGAATTTCCAATAATTACAGTACTTATCATGCCGAGCTTGTCTGCAAAGTTTTCCATATTTTGAAGATCTGTTAATACAATTGACTGCGAGTCACGGTATGCCCCTTTGATTATTGCTACTGGTGTAGTGGGTTTGCGGTATTTGAGGAGGATCTTGCGGGTGTCTTGAAGTTGGTGTATCCTCTTTTTACTTGATGGGTTATAGATCACAATTACATAGTCGCCTTGTGCTGCGGCCTCTACTCGTTTTACAATTATTTCCCATGGAACCAAAAGATCGCTCATACTTACTACTGCAAAATCAGTCATCAACGGAGAGCCAACCAAAGAAGCACAAGAATTCAAAGCCGAGACTCCCGGAACTATCTCTACTTGAAGGCCATTCTTTGGATCCCAGCCGGCCTCTGCCAGAGTTTCGTAAATTAGACCTGCCATGCCGTAAATTCCTGGATCGCCGCTCGAGACAAGTGAGACGATCCTTCCCTGTTGTGCAAGCTCGATGCACTGCTTTGCGCGCTCCACCTCTTGGGTCATCGCATAACGATGTACCTCCTTTCCTTTGATGAGATCCTCTACCAGGCTCACATACGTGTCGTAGCCAACAATAGTATCGCTTTCCTCAATTACCTGTTTTGCCCTAAACGTCATATGATCATGACTTCCTGGTCCTACGCCTACGATGTAGAGTTTTCCTGACAAGCGATTCTAGTCTTTTGAAAAGATATTTTATCCTTTGTTGGATTTTGGCAATTCAATTACTGGGCAGTTGACAACGTGATCCTCGCTTAGTGGCCTTGCCAGCTGAACTCGGATCTTACCATCGGACTGTTTTTTGTTGATATCCTCCACTGTTTCAAGAATCACAGCCTCTCCCTGTTCCTTCCATTCTACGACTGAGACTCTGCACACAGGAATGTAATTATTGTCAAGCTTTGAGCTTAGAACGCTTTGCTGGAATCCGAGCGGACCAGCGCCTTTGATCCCGTTTTTGAATTGGTACATGTCAGAAAACACATTTGATGTTAGTGTATTTGCCAGCTTTGGTGCAACGGGAACACCAAGAACCTTTGCTGGGCCGACAGGCGTAGCGTCGGTAATTATGTAGTATAAGGTTCTTCCATCAGATCCCCATCCCCTGTGTGCCACAAAGGTGGCCTTTTTGGAGTCCTTGTCTATTTTGATAAGCTGTGATTTGCTAAACTCGTCTAAGACGGTTTGGTTTGTTACTCCCATTTGTCCTCCAGGCCAGACTATCTGAGGTGCATTGATTGTGACATTTGTAGGCGACAGCTTAATCCTGCTTTCCTTTTCTGCTTTCAAAATTGCATCGACTGAGTCAAGCAGCTGT
>JBKBQK010000232.1:0-1413 GCA_046292705.1 Candidatus Nitrosotenuis sp.
ATTTTTGTCCTCAATGACTAGCCAGAAATAATTGCGCAAGAGATTGCAGATAGCCTCCAGTCCGCCCACTGGAATACATTTTGTTTATGAGGGATGTCAAATCAAAACTGTACTTTGATCAAATGAAGGGACGAGGAACCAGAACCATCAAGCCAACGGACTTGCTTAGTGTTACACCCGATGCCAAATCCAAGGATCACTTTGTCATTGTGGATGCAGTTGGTTTGTGAGCTCTCAGAGCCAAGTGTTAGTATCCATTGTTTGGTATCCTCGTCTTGGAGTATTTCTTTGACCTTTTCTGTTAGAGCAACATTGGCTTGTACCATGCCATATGGTTAACCGTGCCTAGAATATAATGGCAAGTCTCTAATTTTTGGAGACTTGCATGTACAAGTCCACCGTGCCAGAGCCAACTGGGATGTTACTTCCAACTATTACGTTTTCTGTGACACCTTTGAGCTCTTCAACTTCACCAGTCAGTGCTGCCTGAGCTATTGTCGGAACCGTGATTTCAAATGCAGCTCTGGCCAAGACGCTGTCCTTTGTTCCTGCAATTCCATGCCTTCCTATTTGCTGCAAGTATCCTCTTGAGCACATCATGTCTGCTACAAGCATGATGTATCTAGAATCTACTTCGAGCCCTTGGTCTTCCAGTGTGGTTGACAACTCGTTAATCAAAGCGTTTCTTGCAGCCTCGATTCCAAGTGTTGCTGCAATCTCAAAGACATTGTTTGTCCTGACGTTTCTTTTGTCGATTCCGTCAATTTCCAAGACTTTAGCCAAATTAGAGCCTGTAGTCTGGATGACCCACTCATCGTCTTTTTGAGCCACTGTGACTCTGGTGATATCAGGGACTCCCTTTACTATGGAGTTGAGAATTTTGTTTCTAATTGCAATTACTGTTGGCGCATCAGATTCTTCAACAAGTTTGAGTGTGAGTGTGTTTCCACTTGTCTCTATTTTGAATTTCTTGTTTGATGCAAGCGCGGTCTCCACTTCTTCTACTGTACATCCCCTCTGAGACAGTGCGCCTGAGCTAAGCTCAAGTGTTATCTGAGTTGCATAGTCTGTTTCTACGTTTGCAACAAGCGCACTCACCTTTGTCTGCAGGGTGTTTCTTGCTACTTCGATTGCCTTCTCTCTTGATTTTTTGTATTTTTCTTCCAAGTAAATGTCCATTGTAGGTGTAACTGGTTTCTTTCTTGCGTCCACAAGCTCAATTAGTCTTGGAAGGCCTAGTGTTACGTTTCTTTCTCTAATTCCTGCAAAGTGGAATGTTCTTAGTGTCATCTGAGTTCCCGGCTCACCGATGGACTGCGCAGTAACAATTCCCACAGCCTGTCCTGGTTCTGCCTTTGCCTTGTTGTAAAGATCTAGTGCTTTTTTGAGAACCTTTTCGATTCCTTCCCTGCT
>JBKBQK010000233.1:0-1366 GCA_046292705.1 Candidatus Nitrosotenuis sp.
ATCGCAAGCAAGATCTGGGTGTATGAGCAATACGACCACGAGGTAGGAATCCGTACAACAGTAAAACCTGGCTCAGACGCAGCCGTGCTCAGACTGGATAATGGAAAATATCTTAGTGCAAAAATCGATGGGAATCCAAAGCACTGCTATTTGGATCCAAAACAAGGTGCAATGGGCTGCTTTGAGGAAGCATGCAGAAACGTGGTGTGTACTGGCGCGACGCCGATTGGTATGGTAGACCACCTCCAATTTGGCAATCCAGAAGACCCAGAGATATTTTGGACATTTCTAGAATCTCTAAAAGGAATAACCGAGTTTTCAAAATTCTTTAACATCCCGTGTGTTGGTGGCAAAGTCAGCCTCTACAACGAAACGCCGCAAGGGCCGATCAAGCCAACCCCACTGATTGGGGTATTGGGACTAGTTGACAAAAAACCACTCAAGCCACAAAAAATCGAAGACGGCGACCTGATGATAATAGTCGGCAAGACAAAGGACGAGCTTGGTGGCTCTGAATATTATGAATACATTCATGATTTCATTGGAGGAAAATGCCCCCAAGTCAATTTAGCCGAATCAAAGAAAAACATGGATTCTATTCTATCTTTAATTCAAAACGAAAAGGTAAAGGCCGCTCATGACTGCTCAAAAGGCGGCATAGCCGTGGCAGTATGCGAGCTTGCAATAACTAGTAATATCGGCTGTACAGTTGCACTTGAAAACATACCGCAAGAAAATATGTCGGACGACAAAGTCTTGTTCTCTGAAAGTCATTCCAGATATATTCTGATAATAGAAAAATCTCAACTGGACTCTGTGACGAGCACGCTAAAGATAAGCCAAGTAGAATTTGGCCTGATTGGAAAATTCCACGGTGACAATATCGTATTTACAAATAACAACAAGCAGGTCGCAAAACTAAGGGTTGATAAGGCACATGACAAGTGGTTTAATTCACTAAGGGAGCTGGTGTTGCATGGTTAAGGAAAACTGTGGGGTAGTCGGTATCTATAGCAAAGACGGCTCCAACGTAATACCAATGGTAATTGATGCACTCAGAGCTCTTCAGCACAGAGGACAAGAAGCTTGGGGGCTAGCGATCCCAAAAAAAGCACCACTCAAAAAGCTTGGACTGGTTTCTGCAGCCTCATCTGAATTTGACAATATAACAGAAGAATACGCCTCACCTGCGGCAATAGGGCACGTCAGGTATTCGACGGTAGGTAGAAGTAATCTTGACAATGCACAACCGCTCAAAGTCAAGGATCTCTGCATTGCTCACAATGGTACAATAGCAAACGTAGCAGAGCTTGCAAACATGGTTGGCGGCTGCACATTTACACCACAGAACTCAAGTGACACACTA
>JBKBQK010000234.1:0-1364 GCA_046292705.1 Candidatus Nitrosotenuis sp.
CTTCCATAACTATCAAATATTGGAAAGTAAGTTCCGACGTAGAACGGTTTTTGATCCGGCGTTAAAAACACACTTAGCGGCCACCCGCCTTGGCCTGTTGCCATCTGGCAGGCCTTTTGGTAAATGTCGTCCAGATCCGGCCTTTCCTCTCTGTCAACTTTGATGCTTACAAAATTCTCATTCATGATTTTTGCAATCTCTTCGTTTTCAAACGATTCGTGTTCCATTACGTGGCACCAGTGGCATGAGCTGTACCCTATGCTCAAAAAGATTGGTTTGTTTTCTTGTTTTGCCTTTTTTAGCGCCTCCTCGCACCATGGATACCAGTTTACTGGGTTGTGTGCGTGTTGCAAAAGATATGGACTGGTTTCCTTAATGAGGTGATTTTGTGTCACATTATTTTTCCAGATTCAGAGTATTTGTGTCTTAATTTACCAGCCTTTTTTTTCTTCTAGATCATATATTCTGGCATTGATTTGTGCCAAAAGCCTCAGTTTGGATTTTTGCGCTTTTTTGTTGTGCGAATAGTCTTTTTTCTCAACTAGTAGCATCAGTTCTTTGAGATCGTCAAGTCCCAACATCTTGAGGCCCTTCTTTGAGACTATTTCTAAGAGCTCAACTCGCCTTCGATCGTCGGAGGTTATCTCATCCACAAAATTAAATCAGAGTTCACAGGTTTAATTTTTGTGAAAGGTGAGGTTTTGTAGATGACAAAAATGCAAGCAATGGTTCTCGAAAAACTTGGCCCAATTGAGACAAAGCCACTCAAGTTAACTGAGGTTACAAGGCACCAGATCAAAAAGCCAAACGAAGTACTGCTAAAGATCGAGGCATGTGGGGTATGTCACTCTCAACTGCACGGAATTGAGGGAGATTGGATAAAATACGGCCTACCACCTACTCTGCCCACCATTCCGGGGCACGAAATAGTTGGAACCATAGTTGAAACTGGAAGCAAAGTAACCAAGCTCAAAGTAGGACAAAGAGCTGGAATTTCGCCGCTGCTTGAATCATGCATGAGCTGTAGTTACTGCAAACATGGAAAGGAACACCTGTGCGACCTAGCAGAGATCACGGGGGAATCATTACGAGGAGGATATGCGGAATACATTACGGTATCTGAAGACTTTGCAACACCGATTCCAGATTCTATCAAGTCAGAGTATGCCGCTCCTTTGTTTTGTGCCGGTATAACAGCATACAAAGCAGTAGTTGCCGCTGAGCCTGCCAAAGGAAAGAAAGTCGGAATCTTTGGCGTAGGCGGAGTTGGCCATCTTGCGGTGGAGTTTGCCAAGCTGAACGGTTGCAGGGTAATAGGAATTGCAAGAAACCAAAACCATCTGGATGTCGCAAAAAAAGTTGGG
>JBKBQK010000235.1:0-1304 GCA_046292705.1 Candidatus Nitrosotenuis sp.
GATTTTAGGACAACTGTGCCCCTTGGTTTTACCAGTTTCATTGTGTCTGAGAATCCGGATTCGCTTCCTGTTGCCTCGATTACTACGTCAAAGGAATATTGATCCTCGCCTGTTATCTCTGTCTTTGTCTTTACGCCTAATTTTTCTAACAGCCTGAGTTTGTTTTGGTGTCGCCCAAAGCATACAATGTTTTGGTGTGATGTCTTTAGTACTCTCGTGATGAGTTGGCCAAGTCTGCCGTCTCCAAGTATTGCGATTTTAGAGTTGGGCTTGATGTTCAGCTGTTCTTGAATTTCAAAGGCTGCCGCAAGTGGCTCTACAAAGACTGCTTCCTCGTCAGATACCGAGTCAGGAACTACGTGTAGGTTTTTTTCTGGTAATGATAAAAACTCAGCAAACGCGCCGTCCCTTTTGTATATTCCAAGGACGGTTCTGTTTGGGCAGTGCCGCTCAAGCCCCTTTTGGCACATGTCACATTTTTGGCACCCCACGTTGATCTCACCGACTACTCGTTTTCCAATTAGATCCTTGTTTTGAGAATCTGCAACAATTCCTACAAACTCGTGTCCAAGCACACCCCTAAATGACGCATATCCTCGGATCATCTCTAGGTCTGTACCACAGATTCCTGCAAGTTTTACTCTGACTAGGGCCTCCCCTGGTTTTGGTTGCGGATAGTCGTCTCGCAGCTTCAGATTCGTGCCATCAAGATAGAGTGCTTTCATCTGATTTTTCAGATTTTGTAGTCCCATCTTAATTTTGTGAATATTTGATGGATTGATTAGTAGTATATTTTTCAATTGTTTAGGTTTTTTGTTTTTTTCTGGTGGTAATCAAATCTGATAATCGATAGACTGTTAATATTGAATAATGTTCATTGTAAGGTTGCAAGATGCCAAGTAATGTGATTCAGATTCCATTATCATGTCCAAAATGCAACGGAAAGCTTGTAGCAGTCAAGTATGTGGTATCTTTGAAGGTCTTAAGGGAGAGATGCTGGCACATCTGCAAGAGTTGCGGTTTTGAGCGCGACGTAGAGGACTTTAAGCGCAACTTGTTTTCCATTTAGGTTATTGGTTGTTTTTTGTGTTGTTTGATTCTTTTTTGTGCCTCCTCAAAGCTGCACGGCTGCCAAGTCAGGTCGCGCTCTGCTCCGTTGTCGATTAATTCCGATATGCTGATGTAGCCCCATTCGGCAAATATGTCATCGTTTAGGTTGGCGTAACCAAATGCAAGATTTTCCTTTTTGTCAAGCTCTACTATCAACCAGTAGAATTGTGCTCGTTTTAGATCCCATTTTTGGT
>JBKBQK010000236.1:0-1294 GCA_046292705.1 Candidatus Nitrosotenuis sp.
ATGACTGACAATACCAAAAATATAACCTAAAATTGCTCCCAATATCATTTGTTTGAAGAAAAATGGTATGATTGAATACCACTCTTCCGAAGGATTTATAGCTAAAGTCAAAAAAGAAATCGTAAGCACATAAGCCATCGGATCATTACTTCCACTTTCCAATTCAAGAGTGGCTCTAAGATTGCCTTTTAGGAAAAGGTTTTTTGAGCGTAAAATAGAGAAAACCGCAGCTGTATCCGTGGAGGAAACAATAGAGCCGAGAAGCATGCTTTCATAAATTGTGAGATCAGTAATTGCCCAGACAAATACACCAAGCACAGTTGCTGTAAGCAAAACCCCTAATGTTGATAATAATATGCCTTCCTTCAGGATCGGTTTTACAGAAGACAAGTTGGTATCCAAACCACCAGAGAACAAAATAAAGTTTAAAGAAACAATGCCAATAAACTGTGCAATTTTAGGATCATCAAAATGAATACCTACAATACCATCTGAGCCTGCTAACATTCCAATTGCTAAAAAAAGTACTAATGCCGGAACGCCGAATTTGTAAGATGTCTTTCCGACAATAACACTAATAAAAAGTAATATGGAACCAATTAAAATGATGTTTTCAGTTGTTAATGTCATTACTGCAGTGTATAAAATTATTTTTATACTTACGATAAAGTTGCTTGATACCTAGTTTTAGTCAGATACTTGTCGAACTGACCTCTGACCATGGCAGTCTACGATGCAATCTGTACTGTCGTATCACTCTCTACATCAGACTGCTGAAATCTGCGGTATCCACCCGTTGAGATGTCATAGCCAGTGTATCATGACGCATGACGACGCATGATGCAGAGCGGAGCGAATCGTGCCGATTTTTAGAATACCAAGTGTAGGTCGTAGAACAAACACTAAGCGTAGATAAACGTCTTGACAAAACCACGCGATTGCGCTATATTTGCACCCCTGCCTTGTTTTAGCAGGGCGCCATTACGAAATTGGGCAAGTCCTATACAACGCTTGGCAACTCAACCATGTCAGGTCCGGAAGGAAGCAGCATCCAGTCTGCTCAAGCGTGTGATATAGTCCGCTTGCCCTTAATTTATTTTGCAACACGCTTTCAGTGTGGATGACTCATATTTCTTTAACTTACAAATCCATAGGAGAAACTGCATCATGCCAACAAAGCAAGACTTTTTGAAAGAAACGATTCAGCACTTGGACATCAAAAAGTATAATGTCGTGCCGATGGTTGAAGAGATGGAAAAAATGGCGTTTCAAGCGCGTAACCTTGCACGGGCTG
>JBKBQK010000237.1:0-1283 GCA_046292705.1 Candidatus Nitrosotenuis sp.
TAGAGCAAGGCCTCGATATTGCATGCAAGCATTTTAGCATAAGCAAGTCTGAATGGTTATCAAAGGGAACTATTCTTAGAATGTTAAAGCAAAAATCAATTACGGACTATTTTTAGTCTATGTAATTTCCTTGCTCGTCTGTCTTTAGCTCAATTTGCATGACAGAGCCGCTGATGAATGACTCGTTGCGAATGGTTCTGACGCGGGCAATATCTAGGTGATAGGGCCACATTTCCACTACTATTTCGCCTACCTGTACGTTTTCTGGGGCATCTGTGATCCTGATGTCTTCTTTTTTTATTCCATATTGTTGTAGTTTTTTGAGACAGTGCTCTACGAGTGGTTCTGGGTTGTTGTGATTTATCGCCCAAACTGTTCCAGAATATTGTATTTTTTCCAATTTTGTTTTACCTGTGCATTACTTTGAGCCAGAATTAAGCACCTTAAGTGTCATGGTGCTCATCACTCTTGAAAGTCGCCTGATTTTGTTTGAAACTGTCTTGTCAAACTCTTCTGGCGATTTTGCATGAATCTCGATTATGATATCGTATGCACCAAAGGTAAGGTATGCTTGTTTGACTTCGGGGATTTGTTTGATTTCCTCAAGTAGGTATTCTTCTGCGCCCAAATCGCAGTTTAACAAAACAAAACCGATTTCCATTATTTGATAGCCAAATCCGCTTGTTAAAAGCTTTTACCAGCGTCGTCTTGCTTGTGGTCTTCTTATTGCATGGTGTCTTGCACTCTTTGGCTCAGAGTCTCTCCATGAATAATCATTGTTTCTACGTTCTGAAGATCTATGGAATCTCGATTCACCATGTCTTGAGTCTCTTCCATATCTGGATTCTCTTCTACCGCCGCCTCTTCTAAAATCGCTTCTTGCATGCGAAAACACTCGGCGCGGTCCCACCTGTCTTTTTAGCGGGTCTGGTATCTCTACTTTGATTCCAAGTTTTTCATTCAAATCAGTCATGTTGACTTTGATTTGTTGCTTTATCAGATTGAAATCGCCAATTGAAGAATAAGAAACTAGTGTGATTGCTCGGCCTTTTGCTCCTGCCCTTGCAGTTCTTCCAATTCTGTGAAAGTATACCATTTCCTGGTTTGGCACGTCATAATTCACAACAAGTGCCACCTGTGGTACATCGATACCTCTTGCTGCAACATCAGTTGCAACGAGGATGTCTGCTTGTCCACGTCTGAACTGCGACATTGAGATCTCTCTTCTGTGTTGCGACATGTCGCCTTCTATTGCAACTGCGTTGAATCCTGCCTGTCGGAGA
>JBKBQK010000238.1:0-1280 GCA_046292705.1 Candidatus Nitrosotenuis sp.
TGATATCCTCTACAAACCTGGTGTATGTGTCAGTAGGTTTGGAAAGGTGGGGCTGCCGCATATGCTGCATCTTTTCTCCACATTAGAGGATCGTTGCCTGTCAGGTACCCCTTGGATCAGACCTTCCAGACAACTTCTTCTGAAAACCCCAATTGCCGGACTTTATCAGAAAACCAAGCTATTAAAATTGCCATAGAATAATCTTCTATTTTTCACATTGAAACATTGTGTAGTTGAAAAAAATACGTAGCACGTTGATTCCATATGCCTGTTTTTTGCTGGCTGAAAAGACATAATCAAATAATTTTAGGGAGGACTCATTGACAAAAAAGCGGATTACGTTTACCATTGACGAACTCCATAGAAAGGTTCGGAACGTGCAAGTTCGACTCATTTCTTCGACACAAAAGGGCTGGAGTTATTCGTCTGTGCTGAGCATTCTCATCAAAGAAGGGCTAGAGTCAAACGCAGCACAAAAACTGGTTTCAAGAAAGTCCAACTAGATGCCATGGAGAACTTAGAATAATGATCCATCATTTATTTTTCAGCCACCGGTAGAACTCTCAAGCTGCATCGATTGTTTTGAATCTCATCCACATTTTTTATTTCTAACCTCATTTTTGAGTGATGTTTAACATTATGTTTTGTATCATTCCGTGATGTTGTAAAAATTTCACTGATAAGATTCTAATTCAAAATCTGAAACTAAGGAATTAACATATAGAGCCATGCTGGTGTGTAAATTACATTGTCATGAATTTCTAACTGATTTTTAGTAATAATTATTGCAACTGGCGGATCATGCTTTTCACTAAATTTCTTAACTCCTTTGAGATCAGATGAGGAAACACTTTCTCTGTATTTGACTTCGATTGGTAGCGGTCTCTGAAATATTTCTATTACCAAATCTACTTCATGAGTATCATGCCAGTAAAAAATAGAGGGTTCTGCACCGCCTTCTAGGCTAGACTTTAGCCTTTTTGTATGGTCTGCTATTGCAGTTTCCATTATCTTTCCAAGCTCTGCTGGGTTTCTGAATATCTCTTCACTAAACATTGATGCCTGAACATTTCTAATCCCAACATCATTAACATACATCTTGTTTTCACGTCTGACCTGCTTCATGACACTTCCTGTATAATATTCTGCCTCGGTTACAAGAAAGGTCTCCTTTAGAAGCTTTATGTATTGATTGAGAGTAATAATACGATGAACTTTTATTGTCTTTGCAATATTTTCTCGATTAAATGTCTGCGATGACTCTCTTGCAATAATTAACA
>JBKBQK010000239.1:0-1270 GCA_046292705.1 Candidatus Nitrosotenuis sp.
CGGGAACAGTTATTGATGAGCAGTCAGGAGAGGTGTACGATGTCAAAGGATAAGGGGCGAACTGATTCTAGGATAACGGGGTTGTTGCGTAATTCCCCTTAAACAAACAGTCTAGGATCTTGAGCCGATCCAGATTTTGATCTAAAGAGTGTGCCTTCTCCCATGCCCGAACATATGAGAAGGGATGGTTACTGGAAGTACTACCATCTGGCACACACCCAAGAAAGAGATTTTCTTGTCCACCACATAGTTTCTTTGGTTAATCAAAATCTTCCCGCTGGTTCAAAAAAGAAGAGCCACGCTGGAAGAAGGCCGATCCACTCTAAAGCCAAGATGTACTGTATCTGCATAATCATGGTTGCGTTTGGCTTGACGTACCGTGACGCACAAAACATCATTCCATCACTGAATCTGCCGTGGAGCGAGCCGACACCTGACCATACAACAATTGCAAGATTCTTTGGCAAGATCTCAGTAAAATGGCTAGAAGAGATCCTTGCAAGGACTGCACAGATGTGTCTTGCAGAATCCGGCTGGAAAAAAGGACTCCTTGGTTCTGACAGCACCTCTGTTGCAACCGACACATACCGACACGAGATGCGACCATACCAAAACAGGCACGAATTTGAGGATATCAAGATACGCCAGTACCTCAAATGGCATGTCGTATCAGTACTGGACCATCTTGTGATTCTCTGCTCCGCAATTACAAGCAAGAAAACTCATGACTCGCCGGTACTAAAGACAATGCTGAATCGAATGAAAAGGATCGGAATTGATCTGAAGGGTTCTATTTTTGATGCAGACAAAGGATACGACTCGAGCGATGCAAGGAGATCTTTGGGATGGGAATGGTACCAAACATATCGCAGAGAATCGGTGCCGTCAACCGCAACAAGCGATTCAGAAGACAAGCTGCCAAGATATTTGATGTGGCAATGTATCGGTACCGTGGACTGATTGAAGGGATCTTTGGTGCCGAAGAATCAGAGCACCACCAGATGTACTGCAGATTCCGTAAACGAAAAAACCAGCAAAGGTGGGGTCAGATAAAATCAATCGGATGGAACCTGGAGGTGCTCAATAGGCTGCAGTGTGCCAACAGACTCAGAATAGAGGTGAAACGGTACGTAAACGTCAATTAGGCAACAACCCCCTGTTTGAATAAATTTGCTGTCCCTCAACTGATTCATAAAATTCTACTAGTGCCAGTCGTTCTGGTGGCGTAGAATCATATTTTTTGAGAGGACAGATCAGTCTGAGATTACAT
>JBKBQK010000240.1:0-1267 GCA_046292705.1 Candidatus Nitrosotenuis sp.
AAAAGCTGAAAAACAAGACCCCGCCTGCGATGCACACACCGCACATGATTGCCAGCATCTTGGCGGTTCGTGCAGGTGTTGTCCTGTAGATTGGCTCTGCGTGTTGTTCCAAAGTATTCACCTAGTGATGAGGCGTCTTTGCCTGGTATGGGAAGTAGTACTTGCCGCCAAGGCCCCATGGGTCGTCCATGTTTGCCTCCTTGCCTTTTGCGGAGCTGTATATCATATTGAAGATCCAAAGTCCCATACTCACACCGATTATCATTGCTCCAACCGATGCAATCTGGTTCATTATGATGTATTCAGGAATTGGGATATAATCAAAGACACGCCTTGGCATACCGTACAGTCCCAGCACATGCTGTGTGAAGAAGACCATCACAGTACCAATAAATGACATGATAAAGTGGATCTTGCCCATTGCCTCATTGTACATTCTGCCTGTGACAAATGGGAACATGTAGTAGAAGAATCCGATTGAGCCAAATGCAATTGTTCCCATCACAAATAGGTGGAAGTGTCCGACCACCCAGTACGAGTCGTGTGTGATAAAGTCAAACGGCATCGCAGAGTTTGCCACACCGCCTGCTCCCGCTGAGAAGAATAACGCGATTCCGCCAACTGACCACATCATTGGCGTTGCGAATCTGATTCGTCCGCCCCACATCGTAGCTAAAAAGTTGAATACGTGCATCGCAGATGCCGGCACTGCAGCTAGTGTTCCAATCATGAAGACTGTTTTTTCTGTAAATGACATTCCTGTTGCATACATGTGGTGCGCCCACGATGAAAATGACACCATGCTTAGCAATACAAATGCAAAGATTCCAGAGGACTGGGAAAAGATCGGCTTTCTTGAGAATCGTGGAATTATTTCGTACATCATTCCAATTGCAGGAATTACAAGTACGTAGACTTCGGGGTGGAATGTAAACCAAAATAGGTGCTGGTACGCAATCGGGTCTCCTCCTTTTGATGGATCAAAAAAGCCAGTTACGCCAAGTCTGTCTGTTAGAAGCATTACCAGTGCTGCTGCAAATGTTGGAATTGCGACTAGTACAATAAGTGAGGATGTCAAAAATGACCATGCTAAAAGTGGCACCTTACTTAGCGGCAGGTCTGGATGTTTGCATTTGAGAATTGTAACAATAAAGTTAATTGCGCCAAGCACAGACGAGACGCCTAAGATCTTAAGACCAAAGATCCACATGTCTGCTGCGGGCCCTGGCGCCCTGATGGAAGAGTATGGTGGCGTCGCATACCATGT
>JBKBQK010000241.1:0-1187 GCA_046292705.1 Candidatus Nitrosotenuis sp.
CTTGCATCAAAAATCAAGGTACTGTGTGACGAGTTCCCAGAATTTAGAAACGTGCGTTCCATCATCAACATACTGAATCATGCAATAGAAAAAGCAGCAGAGCTCAACGCATCGGAGATAACTGAGGCAGTAATTGATGAAACGATCAAGCAGACATACCCAGGCCTCAAAATTAAAGGAAGTATAATGGAAGTACCAATATCTGAATTCATAAAACTAAAGAGGACAAATGGTACGACACAAAACCAGATAAAGCAAGCTGTATCGAATCTAGTCAACTTTGCACATGACATTGGAAACGTCTCAAAGGCAACTAAGCCAAATCCATCGTTTGATGTGGTATATTCGGATCCTTATGGGACAAAAATAGGCATCACCGTGGTCATGGACAGCAACCACACGAAGAACTTTGAGACTATATCCAACGTGGTCAAGTCGTCAGCATTTGTGGACAAGCTGGTGATTCTAACTAATACCACCATTCCGCAATCTGGCCAAGCCACCATAGTAAATGTGGATAAATCAAAGCTAATCGACCTTCTCTACTTTAATACAAAATACACCGAACACAAGTTGGATGGGCCAGAATCAGAAAAAGTCAAAATGCTGGCAAAAACTATTTGCGTAATCTAAAAACCCAAACTAATTTTAATGATCTTATTCACCACTAAATAATGCAAAATTATTTTTTGCAATTGGGACAAAGCTCAATCAACAATCAGGTTCGAAGCATAATAGACCAAATCACACCTGACATTTCCCACTCGTCATTCATCACGGATTTGGCAATAATCATGATCTTGGCAGCTATTGTGACTTTGGTTTTTTTCAAATTGCGGCAGCCTCTGATCATCGGTTACCTAGTTGCAGGCATGCTGATTGGTCCGCTTTCTCCTCTTTGGGGCTCATTCATAACAGAAAATGGCGACTTTATGGGTCTTGGTAGGGCTGGCATACTTTCGGATGTAAAGGTTCTTAACATATTCTCAGAACTTGGTGTAATTTTGCTTTTGTTTGTGATTGGAATAGAGTTTCCGTATTCAAAGATCCGTTCGATTGGAAAAGTCGCAGTAGGTGCAGGTACAATTGGTCTGTTTTTGACACTCGGTGTTGTCTTTTACATCTCAAATCTTGTGGGGCTCAGATTTATGGACTCGCTTTTTTTGGGTGCCGCATTATCGATTAGC
>JBKBQK010000242.1:0-1117 GCA_046292705.1 Candidatus Nitrosotenuis sp.
TACCGGCCTGAGTTATGCTGAGCTGTCAGCCATGTATCCAAGGGCTGCAGCAGAGTACATGTTTGTCAAAAATGCATTCAAGAGTAATTTTGTTGCATTCATAGTTGGCTGGCTGACGCTTTTTGTAGCAATAATTTCTGCCTCCGCAATTGCGCTTGGCTTTGGTGGATACTTTACGACTATTTCTGGTGTGCCAATTGTTGTTGGGGCTGTCATAGCAATCATTGGGTTATCCTTTTTGAATTTCTTTGGCATTCACGAATCTTCATCACTAAATATCGTCTTTACAATAGTTGAAGCTGCCGGCCTTGCATTGGTGATCTGGTTGGGCTTCGTCGTCTTTGGCAATGTAGAGGTGAATTATTTTGAGATGCCGTTTGGATTCTCTGGAGTGTTTGCAGCATTTACGCTTGTGTTTTTTGCATACGTTGGATTTGAAAACATTGCAAACATAGCTGAGGAGATAAAGAACCCACAAAAGGTGTTGCCAAGGGCAATCATACTTGCCATCTCGATTACCGCAGTAATCTACATCTCGGTTTCTTTGTCTGCAGTAAGGATTCTCAGCTGGCAGGAGCTTGATGCGTCTGTTGCACCGCTTGCAGATGTCATAAAAAAGGCACTTGGGCAGCAGTGGCAGACAGTCATCTTGTTTATTGCACTGTTTGCCACAACCAACACAGTCCTCATAATGCTGGTGTCAGGATCTAGAATACTGTACGGAATTGCCCGTGATAAATCACTCCCTCCAATTCTTGGCGCGATACATCATAAGAGAAAGACGCCGTGGTTGGCAGTAATTATCATAGGTGCCTTGTCCTGTGTATTTATTTTTGCAGGAGAGATTTCCACCGTTGCAAACATCTCTGTCTTTGCCATAATCATGGTCTTCATTTTGGTGAACTTTTCTTTGATCTGGCTGCGCTTCAAGGAACCAGACACTGAAAGGCCGTTTAAGGTTCCTTTGAATGTAAAGTGGTTTCCTATCCTTCCAGCACTGGGAATAATTACGCCGATTCTTGGCGTCATCAAGTTCGATTCCTATATCATACTGATGGGCCTTGGTGTGGTAGTCAGTGGCATCGTGTTTTATTTTGTCTACAACAAAATCAACAGC
>JBKBQK010000243.1:0-1094 GCA_046292705.1 Candidatus Nitrosotenuis sp.
CAGGAGAGGTATACGATGTCAGAGAATAAGGGTCGAACAAATTCTAGGATAACACACTCTCTTAAATTTTTCATTAACTTTATAGCAGTTTGAACCAAAGTCAACTAGAATGGATGTTGCACAAAAAATAGAACTCATAATGAGGCCTCCGACAGAAGAAGTTGTAACAAAAGAAGAGCTTACCACATTATTTGAAACAAACTCAAAGCCGAGACACTACATAGGCCTTGAGATCTCTGGATTTTTGCATCTTGGAAGCCTGATCAGCACTGGTTTTAAAATCAACGACTTTCTTAAGGCCGGAGTAGAGTGCAACGTCTTTTTGGCAGACTGGCATACAGTGATCAACGACAAGCTGGGGGGAAGCTGGGAAACTGTCTCTCAAGTCTCAAAATACTATGAAAAAGCGTTTCAGATCGTCTGCCCAGGCGTAAAGATAATTCGAGGAACCGAACTGTATGACGCGCACAAGGAATACTGGAAGGACTTTGTGCAATTTACAAAACACATGTCTCTTGCAAGAACCATGAGATCACTTACGATAATGGGACGAACTGAAAGCGAAGAAAAAATCGACCTCTCAAAACTTCTTTACCCCCCGATGCAGGCAGTAGACATCCATACCATCGGAGTCGACATAGCACACGCCGGCATGGACCAAAGAAAGATCCACATGCTTGTGCGCGAAATCTTTCCAAAAATGAAGTGGAAGGTGCCCGTGGCAGTACACCACAGCCTGCTTCCTGGCCTGACAGAGCCTACCTCTTCAGACGAAGCAGGAACAAAAATGTCAAAATCAAAACCAGCCTCTGGTATCTTCATCCATGATTCAGACGACGAAATACGCTCAAAAATCAAGAAAGGCTGGTGCGAGGCAGGCAACGTAAACAACCCGATCCTGCAGATGGCAAAACACATCGTGTTTCACGAGTTCTCTGAAATCACAATAGAAAGACCAGAAAAATTTGGTGGGAATGCGACGTACGCAAGCTACTCTGAGCTGGAATCGGCCTTTGCGACAGGTAAGCTGCACCCATCTGATCTAAAGCAGACAGTCGCAAACTACATGGTAAAGATAATTGGCCCCATCAGAG
>JBKBQK010000244.1:0-1094 GCA_046292705.1 Candidatus Nitrosotenuis sp.
TAATCCCATCAGGATCATAATTCATAACTACTGACTCATCCTTCAATGTGAACGAATACATTGGTATGAAAAAATCTCGTGGAAGCTTGATTGCAAAATTGACAACTCCATTTTCTATTTTGCTTAAATCTATGCCGCCTAACGCTTTGGTCATGGCATTTATCATTGCTTGTATCGGTACCGTTGGCGATTTGCTCTTTAAATCGTCCAGTAACGCAGCAAAGAAGCTGGCCGACCTATCTGCTAAAAGCGCATTCAACCCGTCGTCAGGAGAATTATCGTAAAAAACCGTTGCGAGCTTTGCGGCATACTGCCAGAACCAAGTTAATTCTTTTTTATTAATTTGGATATTCTGAAAGTAATACACCGTTCCTAGTGGTGTGATTTTATAGTATTTATCGCGTTTACCTTTTTTTCTATCGAGACGCTCAATCAATCTTAGCTTCAAAAATCTTCTTTTTCTTGAATTGAAAATCCGCCTACTACAATCTTGAAATTTATCAAAATCCGATCCTCTTAAACCCACTCCGATCTTTTTGTTGCCCCAGCCCCTTACCGGAGATGAATCATCAAGCAAGTGCCACAGTACAGCCAGATCTCCTTTTATACGTGATCTGTACAAAACTATGCTCATAACAAGTACAAAATCTTATGCTTATCAAGTTTACTCTATCAACTATGAAAAAACAATTAATTAGAATTCACCAAGATGTGCTAGAAAGACTGGCCAAACATGGAGTAGCAGGCCAGTCATATAATAACGATGGGCTGCTTATTCGGAAGCTGGAGGTAGTCTAAATGGATAGCCTCAACCTCGAACAGCTTAGAGAGTGTTGCGACAACAACAAAGTGTATTTTATCATATATGATGGTGGAAACAAACCCGATGTTCCTGTTCTAGTCTGCAAATCATGTCTTGACAATTTAGTATTTCGGCAGCACATCAAATCCAAAAAAGAAATCGTTACAACGTCGAGCAAAAACTAGAATGTATCTTTCTAACACTCCAATTAAAAAGCAATCAAGCTGCAATCACCAATTCAAAACAAAATATCCACATGGCTCTAAAACTCCAGTTGAGGTCTGCATAATAT
>JBKBQK010000245.1:0-1093 GCA_046292705.1 Candidatus Nitrosotenuis sp.
CCTCTACACGAACATCTTTAACTCCATGCCAAAGTGCTGCTTTCATGTTTTCACCTCGTTCATTTTTATCAACAATGGAAGTCGGATTTATCTTTCTATTCTGACAATACTTTCAAGTATTAAAGACCTGCTTCTTTAAGAGTAGAGAATCCCACCATCAATATTTATCGACTGACCCGTCATATAATCGGAATCGTCAGATGCAAGGTAGGAAACAAAATTTGCCACATCTTCCGGAGTCTGAACGCGTCCAAGACTGATTAACTCGGAATATTTCTTTAATGTCTCTCCTTTACGGAGTCCTAGATATTGTCCTATTTTTTCATCAATCAACTCCCACATGTCTGTACCTACAATCCCTGGACAATACGCATTGACAGTAATCCCATACGGAGCTAATTCTTGGGCAGCTGCCTGTGTCAGACCGACAACAGCAAACTTACTTGCGGAATAGTGTCCAAGGTATTTAAATCCTTGATGGCCGGCGATACTGGCGGCATTGATTATTTTGCCTTTCTTCTGTTTGATCATTTGTTCAGCGGCCGCTTGAATACCATAGATAACACCATAAACATTTACACGAAACATTCGATCAAGGTCTTCCTCTGTCAGTTCTGACAAGAATTTGACTTGTGCAATACCTGCATTGGAAACCAGTACGTCAAGACGTCCAAACCGATCTACTGTTTGCTTAACCATATCAAACACTTGTTCACGACTACTGACATCGGCTGTAATTGCGATACTTTCACGGCCGAAAGATTCAATTTCTTTGGCTACAACTGATGCTGACTCCTGGTTGATATCGTTTACCGCAACGGAGGCCCCGTCTCTGGCCAGTCGTAATGCAATTGCTCTTCCAATTCCCCTGCCCGCTCCGGTGACCAATGCGATTTTACCGTTTTTCACATTTTTCCCCCCATATCCATCGCTACCATCTTCTTAAGACTCAGATTTTCCAGCACTTATTCAACCTGTTACTACTTCGACCCACACATCCGGATGATGTTTTAACCGAGCAGAGCACCGAGTCTGAAAAAGAGTGAGAGCCAGTATCACGATGTTGGCGCCCTGGGCATCATTGAGACTTCTT
>JBKBQK010000246.1:0-1086 GCA_046292705.1 Candidatus Nitrosotenuis sp.
GCATTGTCAGATATTCTGAGCTCTGCAGAAGAATTGGAAGAGACGACACTGAATTACTGTGGACCAAAAAGCCTGTCTCTGCAGTAGGAAAGCTTAGGCGGTGTGGATTGTTGGTTGTAGGAAAAAAGAAAAGTGGAGGCAAGACATACAAATCAGCCGCTATTCCTGCGGATGTTCTAAGCCAGCTAAGACTTTGCCTGTAGTGCAAAGCTTGGAAAATTACAGGTTGTAATCTTGATGTCTCATATTCATTGATAATAGGATCATAACGACTGGCTGAACCTTGCAAGCTCAAAATCTTCACCAAATTTTTGTTAAAGATTATGAGATGATTTCACAATACGGTGTTGTATTTTTTCACAAATTTGCAGTTTGATGCATATGCCAATATGTGAGAAACTCCAAACGCAAGTGCATTTAGCAGCTTTGGAGTTCTGATAGCATAGGCAGCTATCCTCCCTACGCTCTTTCTCTTTGATTCTAGGTGTGATAGAAATCCAAGGCCCTTGTCTGAATTTTGACATTTAGATATTCTAGTCTTCCAGTACTGCAGCTTTCCAGTATAGTCATGTATGTCACGCATTCTATTTCTTATGGCAACTTTTTGGCTTAAGGGATTCATACCTACTAAGTGCAGAGGGTGGGATTTGAACCCACGAACCCCTGAGGGAAGGGATATCTTATTGATGATCTTGAGTCCCTCTCGGTTGGCCGGGCTTCGATACCTCTGCAAGAGCAACTTTTCAGCCTTGATATATAACTGAATATAGGCTGCGTATGCATATTTTTAGAAATAGGACGAAAATTGAGGATTTTTTAGATCTTGTATACCTTAGAAAACTTAATACTGCTTTTCTTTAGAGGATTTTTCGTGGTAACAACAGAACAAGCAAAAAACATGCGAAACAAAATAGACATAGAAGGAACCGTAGAGAGGATGGAAGAACCACGAACCGTTAATCTCAAGACAGGTGGAACCACTGAGGTCTGCAATGCTTTTCTTGTCGATGAAGTAGGTGAGATAAAAATTGCACTCTGGGGAGATGACATAAAAAAAGTCAAAAACGGCTCAAAAATCATTATCAA
>JBKBQK010000247.1:0-1038 GCA_046292705.1 Candidatus Nitrosotenuis sp.
GTTGAAACAATTCTGTCGGTGAAGGGAACAATCAAGTGCACCAAGGCTTGAGTAAATACAGTATTATTTTGAATTTTGGTGTAACTGTCCTTTCTAATATTGCCGTTGGAGCTTTGATTGGGTACTACATTGACAAATGGACATTGAAAAATGGTGTGATATTCGTAGTTTTTATATTACTTGGTGTTGCGTCTGGTTTGTACAATGGTTTTAAATATCTTTTGAGAGAAGCCGATAAATATGACAAACACGATAAAAAAAATGTTGAAAAACATAATGGTTCTGGGCGCAGTTGAGGTAGTTTTGTTTTGGTTCTTCTTTGGTTATAAAGGGGCCCTGGGTGTGGTTTTTGGAACCTGTGGTGCGTGCATTAATATATGGGCTCTTTGGCGTGATGTTAAAAAATGTGTTTCAACAAATAAAAAGATGTCAGTAGTTGGTTATCTGTCAAGGTATACTCTGAGTGGAGCTATCATGGCTTTTTGTGCAGTTACTCTATCCGTACAAGCTGTTTTTGGGGCATTTTTAGGGCTTTTTAATGCTAAATTGGCTGCCTTCTTGTCCTGGAGGTGACTAGGTGAAACTGAGTCTTGATAGGAAGACAAAGGTACTGTTGGTCGTCTTTTTGTTGATTTACATTGTTGTAGGAATTTTGAATGCAATCTATCTTTCAAAACAGAGTATGAGTGAAGCATTTAAAAATGTTGCAAACAGGTGGGTTGTGAAGCTTCCCTTCGGACAAGGGATCTTTTCAAGAGTCAATCCGCTTACAATCTTCATGACTTGGATCATAATGTTTGTAATAATACTAGTAGTATACAGATTTAGAAAACCAAAATTGATACCCGATAGAAAACAGGCTGCATTGGAATCTGTGATGGACTTTGTTTATCAGATGGTGGAAGATGCTATACCGGATCAACGCTTTGTAAGGCCAACTTTTTATATCGCCTGTACACTTTACATTTACATCGTCCTTTCTAACATCTTAGGTGGAGCTATTCCTGTTATTACAAACGAGGCAAATCCACAGGGGAA
>JBKBQK010000248.1:0-999 GCA_046292705.1 Candidatus Nitrosotenuis sp.
TATCATTCGGCTCTTTGAGGGAAGTTTGCCAATTCTTGTTTCAGTCGCGTTCAGTCTGTTTATGAGCGGGAGCAAATTTTCACTGTTTGTCCAAGTCAGAATTCTGACTTCGCCTTTGTTCTGCTTGCACATTTTGATTTTTTCTGGAATGGCAGTATGATACATCCTCAGTATGTCTTCAACCGTAGTGACTATGTAGATGGTTTTTGTTGATTCTTGGATCAGTTTTCCAATTCGAGCGTAGATGTTTGCTCTTCCTTGGATGATCGAAAATGACGAGATCTCAGTTGTCGTTTCTGGTCTCGTGATCTGTTGCAGCTGCTCGACTATCTTGCGTGAGAGTTTTTGCATTGTCACTATTTCGTCTTCTCGTCGCTGCATTATTGTGGTGAGGCCTTCCTTTGGTTCAATTGCCTTGCAGATGGTAGGATTTGAGAATGTGGTTGTGATTAATCCCAAGTTTCTAAGCTTGTTTAGTGATCTGTATGCCTTGCCTCTATCTATGTCAAGCTTTGCAGACATAGTACCGACTGTCACGGAACCCATCTGTAAAAGTCCAAGGTAGACCATCGCGTCGGTTTTTTCAAGACCAAAGTATGACAGTGCTGTAATGAGTTCTTCTTGAACACTCATTGCAAACCACCAATTAGTTCAAATTGAAAGCCTTGATCTTTTCGATTAAAATTCTTTTGAATGAACAACATGTAAAATCTGAAAGATAATAATGATTTTAGTTGTTGTCTGTCTTATTCAAACAAACATCAATGATTGATTTTTTGCAAATAATTTGCCAAAGTCCGCGATATTGATAATGACGTCTTCCAAAATAAATCAAACAGGTTTGTCACAATTCAATGTTTGATCATCCTGATCACACTCTAGCATATACTCTAACACCATCATAGAAAACCAATGAACCTTATTAGAAAAGGACATAGACGATCCCATCGAGGAGTCATAGGCGTAGAGTCTGCAATTGTTATGATTGCTTTTGTAATC
>JBKBQK010000249.1:0-543 GCA_046292705.1 Candidatus Nitrosotenuis sp.
GTTTATGAACAAGTTCAAGACATATGTTATTATATTCTTCAGGATCGCCAATACCATAAATACAAGAAATTGAAGAAACAATAATAAAATCTTTTTGGGTTAAAGCACTTTCAATTGCAGCATGTCTTAATTGGTCTAAAATATCATTGATTTTTGCATCTTTAGCTATATAAGTATCGGTTTCTGGTAAATAAGCTTCTGGTTGGTAGTAATCATAATAGCTAACAAAATAATGGACATTGTTGTCAGGAAAAAAAGATTTAAATTCTTGGTAAAGTTGAGCAGCTAAAATTTTATTTGGTGACAATATTAAAGCTGGTCGTTGGGAGCCTTCAATAATCTTTGCCATCGTATAAGTTTTCCCACTTCCCGTAACCCCCAGCAAAGTTTGATATTTAAATCCAGCTTGTAAACCTTTTATTAGTTTTTTGATAGCTTGGGGTTGATCTCCAGTTGGTTGAAAATTAGAAATTACTTTAAACATAATTCTTAAGATTTTTAAGGCTCAAAGAATAATATTTTACCATAAATTTATTTTTTTGG
>JBKBQK010000250.1:0-540 GCA_046292705.1 Candidatus Nitrosotenuis sp.
CAACCAGACGTGTGGATCATATGGAAGGTCGCTGCTGTGTTCTTCGTTTTCTTCAGAATGCTCGTCATCTTCTGTCTTGATTAGATCTATTTGGTGGACAGTTTCAACAAACAAAACATTTTGGTACTCACCGGAGTCTCGAAGTTTTTCCACAAATGGCTCCAAGCCGCCTCCATTGTACACTAATATGTCGGCCACCTTTAGCCTCAGCAGGTCACCGGTGCTTGGTTCCCAATCGTGCGGCTCTACCCCAATTGGGATAAATGTTGATACGTCAGCGATTTGGCCGCCAACGTTTTTTGAAAACTCGTAAAGAGGATAAAATGATGCGATAATTTTGATTTTGGATGGTTCTTGTGTAGTAATTTGAGGTTCGTCTTGCGTAGTGCCGTATTGCGTCAATGCAATTGCGATGGCTACGCCGATGATCCCTGCCACGACTCCGGCAAGTATTGGTTTTTGTTTCATAACTATTCATGCGTAAAATTATTAATAAATCTATAAAATGTTAATAAGTTTAATGGCTATATTTATAACAAA
>JBKBQK010000251.1:0-538 GCA_046292705.1 Candidatus Nitrosotenuis sp.
GCTTAAACTATGCCTAAACAAACCCCAATAATAATAGATAAGTGACAGTATATATGCATATACAGTTTGCTTGAGTATAAGCATAAGCTGCTGGTAGAGGAATAATGTTAAGAGGTTCTTCAGCTTAATGAGATAAGTATATTCCATCATAAGTAAGGAACCATAAAGAGGGAATAAGAAACCTGAATCTATTCTTTAAACGTTCACACCATACAGATACTTAATAAGAGAGACGATTAGTAACTTAGCCGGAATACAAATAACATAATAAATATAGGTAATACGTAAGGATCCTCAACCAGTTTTAACCATCATTTTAACCATCATATCAAAAAGATCTTTGTCCCTGTTATTGAACCGGAATTCTATCTCCTTCAAATACAGATGGAAGTACTGTTTCGGTACTCCGCGATAATGGTACAACCAGACCTTGGCATAGCTCCAGAATCCTTCAATGCCATTGATGTGGGCATCCTCTTTAACATACTCCTCCATCCCATGAGCTACAGTCTTGTGTTTTCCTCTAAGCGCCAGTGAT
>JBKBQK010000252.1:0-508 GCA_046292705.1 Candidatus Nitrosotenuis sp.
CCCATGGGATCACCCATCTCGTCTGCCGCAATTCCGGTGGCCCCGGCGGCTATGCCAAGATCATCGCGGCGCGGCGGCTGGCATTGCCGGTGATCATGCTGGAGCGAGAGTAGAGCCGCTGACGCTCAGCGGAATTCGAAGATCTGTCGGAAAACGCCGGGCGCGATGATCGACAGGGGATTGATCACCAGATTGGGCTTCGTCGTCGCACCATTGAGCTTGAAGGTGATGCCCAGCAGGCCGCGATCCCGGCCGTTTCCGAGGATTGCTCCAATGACGGGCAACTCGCCGAACAGCCGGTTCAAGCCATAGGCCGGCATGAAGGTGCCGGTCAGGTCGATCCGCCCGGCCTGGTCGCGCACGATCCCCTGGAAGGTAGCCCCAATCTGTTCGCCACGCACGATGCCGTTTTCCAAGCTGAGTGTGCCATCAACCACCGAAAGGCGCGCAAAGGCGCGCTGGAAGCGGGCCGAACTGACGTCGATATCGCTGCGCACCGCACTGTTGA
>JBKBQK010000253.1:0-503 GCA_046292705.1 Candidatus Nitrosotenuis sp.
GGGTACCCCCTTCTATGATAGAGAGCAAGGAAAGACATACACTGCGAAAAGGGACGTATACAGCATATACGTCAGGGCAGACAGCCGTCTTAGGTTCCATAAATACGTAGGGTTTACAATAAAGCGAAAACAACAAAGACTAGAAGACTACCTAGTCAGAACTGGAAGACTGCTGACGACCACCAGCCAAACCTCCCCCTATTTTTAAGTTATATTCACTATATGAGAAATTTGGGCCGGGTGGGACTTGAACCCACGGCCTTTCGGTTATCAGCCGAACGCTCCAGCCAAGCTGAGCTACCGGCCCTCGTACACTAGATAGAAATGGTTTCTATATAAGTGGTTATCCACCTTCTTCAACATTATTTAATCAGAGTGTCCATGGCGTGATTTATGCTGGGACCTCGTGACGAGATAGCTGGGTTGGAGCCCTATTCATGGGAGACACCCACATGGGAGATTGCGGAGAGATATGGGCTGAGACCCCATGATGTGGTGAGGCT